>CAZVYV010000122.1:0-8746 GCA_964630985.1 uncultured Occallatibacter sp. | reverse complement strand
GCATGCGCTCGCCCGACGGCCGCATGCTGCCCTTCAAGAAAGGCCCGTTCTATCTCGCCAAAGACTCCGGCGCGCCCTGCGTTCCCATTTCAATCTTTGGCAGCGAAAAGATTCTTCCCGTGGACAGCAAGCGCATCCACCCCGGCGTAGTGCACATTGTGTTTCACTCACCCATCAACCCTGCCGACTACGCCACGCGCGATGAACTCTCCGAAGCGGTTCGCGCCGCCATCGCTTCCGGGCTGCCGGAATGGATGAGGGGCTGAAAGCAGCTCCTTAGGGCTGCACCATCGCGTTGTACCCGTCACCCAGCAGCCTCGCGGCCATCCGGCTCGCTTCTTCATGCGTCGTGAATGGCCCAATGCGCACGTGAACTAATCCATCCGACGGCATGCGCTCTGCCGTCGCTGCGAACCCGCGCTTGCGCAGCGCACCAACCAGTACATTGGCATCCTCAGGGTGCAACACCGCGGCAATCTGCACCATGTACCCGGTCGTGGCGCTGGGATACGCCGGGCGCATCGCCGGCGCTGGCTGTTCGCTCGGCGGCTGATTGGTCCGCGTTGGAACCTGCGGCCGAACCGGGGTAGATTGAGGCGCGGGAGCAGCGGGAGCATGCGCCGGAACCTCCGGCTTTGGCGCAGGTGAACTCGCTGGCGCATGAGGCGGAGGAGTCGCCGCCGGTGCCGGCTGAGGCTGCGTCGGCGCGGGATTCGTGTTGCTTTCCGGGGCCGGAGTTGGCGTCGGCGCCGTGCCGTCGCTTTCTGCCGGCGAATGTGTCGGTGGTACCTGGGCGTCGGCCGAAGGCTTGGGAAGCGTCCCGTTCCCTTGCAGAGGCTCCTGATCCGGAGAGGCCGTCGGCGTAGCGGGTTGCGTTGCGGCGGTTGCCGGGGTCGCAGCTGAAGGCCTGTGCCCCACCCAATATCCCAACCCGAAGCACAGACCGCACAAGAGCAAAAGGCAGAAGACGATTCCCAGCTGCGCAGCCGTGCTCAGCGTTACCTCGGTATCGCGCTTGCGCTCTTCGAGTTCCTCGGGTTCCTGAACTTCTGGCTCGTCGTTGTCAAAGTATCCGCGCATAACCTCGTATCAACGCCATTGAATTCAAATTCCCAGCTTCACGCCGCTAGCCTTTATCCTGACTTTCGAACTGGCCGGGAAAAGCTGATAGCTAAAAGCTAACAGCTTCGCTTCTACGGCTTCTCCGCCGGTTTCATCTGCGCCGAAAATTTGTTCAGGATGGACATCAGCTCCATCGGCAGCGGGAAGACGATCGTCGTGTTCTTCTCCACGCCGATCTCGGTCAGCGTTTGCAGGTAACGCAACTGCAAAGTCATGGGCTGCGTGGCCAACAGTGCCGCCGCGTCTACCAGCTTTTGCGCGGCATTGAACTCGCCCTCGGCATGGATGATCTTCGAACGGCGTTCGCGCTCCGCCTCGGCTTGTTTTGCCATGGCGCGTGTCATGGTCTCAGGCAGATCCACCTGCTTCACTTCCACCGAAATCACCTTTACGCCAAACGGCTCGGTCCGCTGGTCGATGATCGATTGGATGCGCAAATTGAGCTGATCGCGATGGCTGAGCAATGTATCCAGCTCCACCTCGCCCAGCACCGAGCGCAGCGTGGTCTGCGCGAACTGCGAGGTCTGGTAGATGTAGTTGACCACCTTGATAGCCGCGGAATTGGGATCGACGACGTAGAGCGTCACCACGGCATTCACTTTGATGGTCACGTTGTCACGCGTGATCACGTCTTGCGGCGGAACTTCCAGCACTTCCTGCCGCAGAGAAATGCGCACGATCTGGTCGATCGGCCGGAAGACCAGAATGATGCCGGGCCCCTTCGGCGCTCCCAGAACGCGTCCCAAACGGAAGATGACGCCGCGCTCATATTCGCGCAAAATTTTGATTGAATTCAGCAGGTAGAGCACGACGATAGCGATAACAACCAGCGTGGGAACACCAATGGACATGGGAACTTCCTTTCACTACTCAGCAGGGATTGTACTCCCTTGCTGTCATCGCGGATGTTCACTTGCGGGCGCCGTCGGCTCCACTCGCAGCAGCAACTGGTCGTGCCCCGTCACGCGTAATCTTGATCCCTTCGCCACGGGAGCGCTCGCAACGGCCTGCCAGATTTCGCCCTCCACAAGCACATGGCCCTGCGGATCGAGGGGCTCCATCGCGGTGGCCGGATAGCCCACCATCGCATCCGCGCCGATGCGCGACTTTCTTTTCCGCGCGCGCACTGCCAGCCGCACCAGGAACACGGTGATCGCGCCAAACGCCGCGCTCACGCTGATCGCGATCAGCGGGCTGATTCCCATCTCGGGCACAGGCGCCGCAATCAGCGTCAGCATTCCGAATGTCAGGCAAACAATTCCTCCGATGGCCAGCGCTCCATGGCCCCCAAACTTCGCCTCCAGCAGCAGCAGAACCATCGCCGCCACCAGCAGCAGCACCGCGGTGTAGCGGATCGGCAGCAGATTCAAGCCGAAGACACCCAGAAGTACCATCAGCGTTCCCAGCGCGCCGGGAACGATGGTGCCGGGCGCATTGAATTCGAGATAGATCAGCAGCGCCCCGCCCACCAAAAACAGCAGCGCGATATTCGGGTCCACCAGCCACCCCAGCAATTGGTCGCGCAGCGTGGGCTTGATCAGGTTGATGCGCGCACCGGCCAGGTGCAGCGTCAACTTCGATCCGTCCATGCGCGTGATCTCGCGCCCGTTGAGCGCATTCAGCAGCTCCGAATCGCTGTTGGCGATCACATCGATCAGGTGCTGATTCTGCGATTCGTCCGCGGTATAGGAGTGCGACGATTCGACGGCCGCAATCGCGGCATCCGTATTTCGATTCCGCTTGGTCACATACGAGCGCAGAAATGCCTCGGCATCGTTCTCCACTTTTTGCATTTCGGTGTTGTCTGGTTGACCGCCGAATTCAAAAATGGGATGAGCAGCGCCGGCCTCGGTCCCCGGCGCCATCGCGGCCACGTCCGCCGACTCCAGAATGAAGAACCCCGCTGAACCCGCGCGCGCCCCTGAAGGCGCTACGTACACAATCACCGGAACACGCGAGCGCAAAATTCCGCCCACCATGTCGCGCATTGAATCCAGCAGCCCGCCCGGAGTGTTCATATCGATCAGCAGTGCGCTGGCGCCATCGCTGTTTGCCTGATCGAGGGCCCGCGTCACCTCATCCGCGCTCACCGGCTGAATGGTGTCATCCAGAACCAGCTTGTCGACGATCGGCTGCGCGGGAGCGGGATTCTGCGCGAAAGCCGGAATGCTCAATCCGAATCCCACATAAAGAATGAATGCCGCCAACATCGCCCAGACGGCAATTTGAATCTTCGCAACGAAGTCTTGCATGGCTCGCCTCTTTCCAACTGGAACGCGAACTCGGTGTTCCTTGCTCGGTGCGCCGGCGTTCTCGCTTCTGAGGGCTTTGACGCAGCGTCCTCGAATCCCGCACGGAAAAAGTGATCCCTGCCGGGTCCCCGACGAGTGATTCTTTCTCGTCGGAGCGGCTCAACGCAGTTTCCTGACGCGCGGCGTCCACTACCTTCCCGTCTTCGCCTCAATTTTGCGTTTCAGATCCTGCGCCGCCCGATTGGCCGGCTCCAGCTTCAGCGCGTTGTCGGTTTCCGTATTAGCGGTATCCATTGACCCCGCCGTAAAGTCCAATTGCGCCAGCACAAGATACGCATCTGCTGAAGGCCCCATTGCCAGCGCCGCTTGAGCCTCCCTGCGCGCTTCGTCGGCATCGCCGCTGCGTTCGCGCACCTCGGCCAGCCCGGCATGCGCCTGTGCGCTCGCGCCATCGGCGGCCACAGCATCCTGATACAGCCTCTCTGCCTCGAGCAGCAGCCCGCGGTCCAAAAAGCCTTTAGCCTGTGTACACAGCCTTTGTGCCCGATCTTGTGGCGTCAGTGCCGCCAGCCGTCCGGCGTTCACCTCGTCCAGCATGGCCGCCGCCTGCCGAAAGGCCGTCTCGTCGAATGTGCGAACAATCCTCTCCAGCGGTTCTGCGCTTGCATTCGCTCCGTTGGTCCCCTCGGCTCCGGGCTTGCCCTTCCACGCATCATTCAACGTCTGCGCTTCGTTGTCGTTCGGACGCAGCTTCAGGCATTGCGCCAGCTCATTCAATGCCCCTGCGACATTTCCCTCGCGCTTCAGGCTGACTGCCAGGTTGAAGTGGTAGTCCGCCGAATTGGGATCGGTTGCCGCCGCCTGAATGAAGAGCGATATCCCATCCTTGCCCTGACGGCTCTGGGCGACTCCCTCGTTATTGATCACCTCGGCCAGTGGCAAAACACGCGCAACCTCGGCGAACGCCTGCTCCGCGTGTGCGTAGTCGCCCAGAAACATCAGCGACAGTCCGCGGTAAAAATCTGCCTCGAGGCCGTCGGACCCGTTGTGATCGACCTTGGCGAATGCATCGGCCGCTTCCTGGTACTGTTGCCCGTTGTAGTCTTCGCGGCCGAGCGCCATCCATGCCGGCCCGAAGTCGGGACTCAATTTCACAGCACTTTCGAGGTGCGTCAGCCGTTCGGCCTGGTCAGGTTCGGTGATTCCGCGGATATATTGCTCAAATGCGTCCAGCCGGATGTTTTTTCCCGCTGCGGCAAAGGTCTCTTCGGCCACGTTGAACTGGGGGTCGAGTTGTTTCGTCAGCTTCCAGGCCAGCTCGCTGAATACGGCGATCATGTCCTTCATCTCGCCGCGCGCAGTCACTTCCGGCAGCATCCGAAGGTTGGGAACGTCCACAAGTGTTGCCTCGGCCACAATGCCGCTTCCGTCGGTCGTATAGCTGCCCACCACAATCGAATCAGCGTCCAACGTTTGCGCCAGCTTGAGAGCGCTTGCCCGCGAAGGCTGAAAGCCCTGCGGCAGCCCCAGGTGGTCGAGCGCATACATGCGGTCGGCGCGGCTGGTTGGCTGGAAGCCCGCCGAAGCAAAGCGTGTGCTTAGGATCTGCGCCGCCGCTTCGCGCAACCACTCCAGGTTCGGCTGTCCGGTACGGTTGTCGAAAGGCAGCACCAGGAGAACCCGTGAGCCGCCTGCCTCTGATGCATCTCCGCTCGCCTGCCCGTGTGCGCAGACCGCGACAGACAATGCGCAAAAAACGATGGCCCCCGCGCCGGAAGAAATCCTCCGCGCCCACCGCGGCCGCATTGATGCCCGTCGAAACACGTCATGGAGATTATAGGCGCTGTGGCTTTTAACCACGCATTGCGCGAAGGCTCGGTTCCGCGCCGCCCATTCGATTTCGCTTTGCCGCATGCATCTTCGCCGCTATCATCGGACGATGGATCGGACCAAGACGCAGATCGGGACGCCGCCCACTCCGCCACCACGGGTCAAGCCGCTCTTGCGAGCGCTGGTAGAGGTTGCGTTTATCGTCTTCCTCTTTTATTCGAACCTGCTCATGGGAGAGTTCACGCGCGCCAATGGCCAGAACAAGACGCTCGCTTTCGCGCTCGGCGACATCATCACGCTCGCCAATTTCGCGATCGCCATCGTCAGCGCCCTTATCGGCTTTGTGATTTTCGAGTTCTTGCGCAAAAAGCTATAGAGCCTGGGAGGGCTCCGCTCGACGCGAAAGTCATCACAGGCTCTAATCACTAACCACTAATCACTAATCTGCGAACGCCGGCTCTTCAACTTTCACTGCCGTCGTCGGAAGCTCCGGATAGTACGCATTGCGCGCGTACTGTTTCACCATGCGGTTGGTATTGAAGTACGACCCGTTGAACGCCAGCGTCGTGCGCATCAGCCGCGCCCACTTCTCCGGAGTATCGCGGTACAGCGGAACCACGGCAGTCTCGAGCTTGGAGTAGAGCGAGTTCGCTTCCTCGGCGTCGTTGGCCCCGTCCTCGATCGCCCATCCGGTCACGCCTTCGATGCACCCCTCGATCCACCATCCGTCCAGAATCGACAGGCTGGGTACGCCGTTCATCGCAGCCTTCATTCCGCTCGTGCCTGACGCTTCATACGGCCGCCTCGGTGTATTCACCCACACATCCACGCCCGCCGTCAGCTGCGCGCCCAGATCCCACGCGTAGTTTTCGAGGTACACAATCCGCAGGTCGCTATTGGAAAGCTTTGCGGCCTCCTCCACAACCTTTTGGATCAGGGCTTTTCCCGGCTCGTCCTGCGGATGCGCTTTGCCCGCATACAGAATCTGCAAGCCGCCGGCCTTCGCCGCGATCTCCTTCAGCCGCTCAGGGTCGGTGAACATCAGGGTGGCGCGCTTGTAGGTCGCCGCACGCCGCGCAAATCCCAGCGTCAGTACTTTGGGGTTCAGTACCAGCCCCGTCCGCGATCCAACTTCCGCCAGCAGATTCTCCTTGGCCCGCGCATGCGCCTCAAGCATCTTCTGTTCCGGCACGTCAATCATGTTGCGCAGATACAGGTTGTCTCGCCGCCACGCCGGGACTTGTTCGTCCAGCAGTTGTTCCACCGGCTCACTGATCCACGTCGGTGCATGAACTCCATTGGTGATCGAGCTGATCGAGAATTCCGGGAACATGGCCTGCGAAACTTTGCCGTGCTGCATCGCCACGCCGTTGGCATAGCGCGAGAAGCGCAGTGCCAGCAGCGTCATGTTCAGCAAGCCATCGCGAAAACACCCAAGCTTTTCCAGGCGCGCCGTCCGTTCTCCGCCGAGGATCCGGATTGCCTGTTCGGTCGAGAACCTGTCGTGGCCTGCCGGAACCGGCGTATGCGTCGTGAACACGCACTTCCGCCGCACAATCTCGATGTCCGAATCCGTGGCCGCGCCTTCCGGGCCGCCGCCGAGTTGGCTCTCCAGCAGCGCCAGCGTCAGCAGCGCCGCATGGCCCTCGTTCATGTGATACACGTTGATGCGTAAACCGAGCGCATGCGCCATGCGCACGCCGCCCATCCCCAGCACAATCTCCTGCTGCAGGCGGTAGTTCGTATCCCCGCCATAGAGGTGATCCGTCAGCCCACGATCCCATCCGGAATTTTCGTCCAGGTCGGTGTCCAGCAGATAAATCGGTACCACGTGCCCGAACTGCCCCTGAAGGTCATAGCGCCATGCGCGCAGCGTCACCGTGCGCCCTTCCACTGCAACGGTCACTCGTGCCGGCTCTTCCGTGCAGTAGTCCGCCGGATTCCACGGCTGCACTTCTTCGGTCTGCGCGCCATTCGGGTCCAGATGTTGCTGGAAGTACCCCTTGCGGTGGATCAGCGAAAACGCCGCGAGAGGAATGCCCAAGTCCGCTGCCGATCGCAGCGTGTCACCGGCGAGCACACCGAGGCCGCCGGAATATGTCGGCATCTCCGGACGAATCGCGATCTCCATGCTGAAGTAGGCCACCAGGCCCGATTGAGGAATGGTCTCGTGCAAATATGATTTCGAGGGAGTCGGTTCCATATATTTTGTTTCCAGCCAACCAGTCGGTCAAGCTTGCCCGCCCCAAATCAATTCGAACCCGGCAGGGTCGGAACAGTTGCCTAGTTCATCGGGGCAAATACCCCACAAGTTTAGCAAGGAATCCATGCCGGAAAATGACTCGGCCCAGTTGTGATCATGGTTCTTTTGTGTCAGTTACTTGCAGGCTTCTGCCGTGCCAGATAAATCTTTTCAAATCTAATCAAACCGCATAAGCTCCGAGCCGCGTGCGTCTTGGCCGCCTACCGCCAGTTAGGTAATCCGCGAGCTCCACGAACGCCGCTGACTCCGCTAATTCCGCGAACTCCGCTGCTTCACTCCAGCCTGTGCGCTCCACCCGATGCGTGACAAATGTGAATCTGCGGCTCGATCCCCGTCTTCGCAGCGTAACGCGCGCCGAGCGACTCGGCGAATTTTCGAGCCTCGCTCTGTTCGACCAAATTGACCGTGCAGCCACCGAACCCGCCGCCCGTTAGCCGCGCGCCAATCAGTCCCGGGAGATCCTGCGCCAGCTCGACCATCGCATCGGCCTCCACGCAGCTGCCTTCAAAATCCTGACTATAACTACGATGCGCCTCAGCCATCAGGCGTCCCAGCTCCTTCATATCGCCCTTCGCCAGCGCTTCGCTCGCCGCAACCGTGCGCAAATCCTCGCTGATCACGTGTTTCGCGCGCATCAGGCTCTTGGGCTCCATCTCGTGACCCCACTTGTCCAAATCCTCGAGGGTCGCGTCGCGCAGAAACGGCACTCCCGGCCGGTGGCTCGCAATGATCGCGCACGCCGCCTCCGATTCTCGCCGTCGCGTCGGATAATCCCCGCCCGCCACCGAGTGCTTCACCATCGTATTGGCGATTACCAGCGCCACATGGTCCGGAATCGGCGCAAGCTTGTAGCTCAAGTCGCGGCAGTCGAGCAGCAGCGCGTGATTCTCTTTTCCATTCACGCTGATGAACTGGTCCATGATCCCGCAATTTGCGCCGACAAACTCGTTCTCCGCCCGTTGGCACAGCCGCGCCAGCACTGGGCCCGGATAGCTCGCGCCAATCAGGTCCAGCACCGCAATCGCCGTCGCCACCTCCAGCGCCGCCGAGCTTGATAGCCCCGACGCCAGCGGCACGTCGCTCCAGATGCTCAGGCTGAACGCGGGAATCTTGTGCCCCTCGCCTGTGAGAATCGACACCACGCCCATCGGATAATCGCTCCAATGCTTGCTGCCCTTCGCGGGCGGCGCCGTCGCGTCGAATGTCTTTTCCTCGCCAAGGTTTTCGGAATAGACCACGATCTTGCCATCCGTCCGCGGCGAAATTCCCGCCAGCGTGG
>CAZVYV010000121.1:0-8750 GCA_964630985.1 uncultured Occallatibacter sp. | reverse complement strand
GTCTGGTCGCCGAGGCGCGAGGCCATCCAGGCATGCGCGCACTCATGAAAACTGAGAGAGAAAAGCAGCAGGACAAACTCGAAGATGCCGATGACGAAGGCGGTGGACAAACGATCTCTCCCGGGAGCAAGACCCAGCGTAGCACGGTGGCGTCGCGGGGTTTCATGACGCGGTGGGCTGGCATTGTTTCGGCATGGTTCAGCGATCCCTCAGGGGCTAAAGCCCTGATTCATTTGAAGCGATTTGTGGCACGACTGAAGTCGTGCCCAAACACTTCGTGCTTCTCCGATTGGGTCTCTCTTATCGCCGCGAATCTACTAGGCTTCGGGCTGGGTCACAGTTCGTTCTCAGTTTTCGATGTATTCCCAGAACGAGTCTGCGAGATCGGCGCCAAGTTCGGTGGTCATGCGACGGGCGGCGCGCTCCACTTCTTCCATGAGGCCCTGCAAGTAATCGCGCGAACGGGAGATGGCGGCGACGGCGAGTGTGGCAGATTGCCACACGACGGCTTCGTCGAGTTCGGCAACCGAAACGTTGAAGCCCTGCCGCAACTGGTCTTTCATCGAGCGAACCACCTGCCGCCTGTCCTTGAGCGACTGGGCGTGCTCGATGCGAATCTCGAGGGTGAGTTGCGCTACCGGCATACAGGTAAGGATTGAACACGGACAGTGTAAGGCGGTTGTGGAAGGGCGGAGCAAGTTTTTTCTCGGCGCGGCTGCGGAAAGTGGTGTGCGGCCGACCTCGCTCATCGCCTGCACCGCTCTTCACCTTGCTGAATAAACAGTTGCGTGCATCCCTGCGGCGGGTGAGGTGGAGCAGGCAATGGATCGCCGGGCTGCCATAATCCCAACCGATGCAGGATCTCAGGCATTTCGCTGTCTGCTACTGCAAGCGGATTCCCATCGTTGTAGCCGGTACGACCGCGATAGCGGAGAACACGGGCGTACCGACCCGTCTCCCCGGCTCGGTAGACCTCGATCCAATAGGTATAAGGCGCGTGCTCAGTTGGATAGTTCACGATAACGGCGCCCTGAAGCGGTCCGCTCTCGACAAAGCGGGTGACCTCATTATTGTTGTGGCCCGTGACATTCAAGAACACGCGTGTGAAGCGATCGGCTTTCCTGTCGTATCTATAAAGGGCAGTGGCGACTCCGCAGTTGCCGTCGAAGATTTCTGCTGCGCATACTTGCACGAGCAGAAGGGGACTTGACTGGTTCCGGCCGGCGTAAACAATTCGGCTGTCGAAGAGGTGATATGGCGTATTAAACCATGGCCGATCACTATTGGCCTGTTCATAGAAATGCTGAGTGCAATCCGGACTTGCCGCCTTCACCAGGCATATCAATATCGGTCCGCGATCCTCGAGTTGTGTGGATGGGGGTCCGCCGTCTTGGACCGCCACGAACGTCCATTGAGTTACGGTTCCGAATGGTTCAGTCAGATCGATATGAGAAATGACTTTTGGATCCCTGATGCCCTGATGCGACAACGCTGCAGTCACCGAGCGGTCTAAGTCTGCTCCTGGAATCGTCTTGGGTTTCTCCACACTAAAACAGGGCTTCATCGCGGCGGTGAGGAAAGCGAAACATAGTAAAAAAGCTTCGATACGCCTTCGGAAAACCTTCTGGCTCATAAGGAGCGATTCTAGATCATGAGGGAGGGGTTGCTGGGTCATCCGCGATCGGAAGTCGCGCTCCCTACTCCGCAAACTTCGCCAGTTGTTCCGAAGACGGCTTTGGCGTGAACGCGCTGACGACAATGAGCGCGGCGACCGCGGTAAAGAGCGCGGGGAAGATGGCGTCGCGATCCGCAAGGAGCGCTGGAAGGTGAAGAAACTGCTTGAACCCCGGAGCGTCCCAGACGAGAGTCACGACGGTTCCTGACGCGATGGCGGCTACAGCGCCCCAGGCCGTTGCGCGCTTGGAATAGAACGCGGCGAGAACCACCGGCGTGACCGCAGCCGAATAGATGGTGTAGGCGTAGAGCATCTTCGCAAGAATGCTTGGCGCGTAAATGGCCTGGTAGAGCGCCCAGATGCCGAGCAGCACGACTGCGAGACGCGAGACGATGAGCACGCGCTTGTTCGATGCGCCCGGAGCCATGTAGCGTACAAAGACGTCTTCAACAAGGTTCGAGGCCGGGGAAAAGAGGTAATTGGAGGCCGTGGAAATAACTTTTGCGAAGACCGAGCCGAGCAGCAGCGCGCCCATCAAAGCGGGCAATCCATGGCGCGCCGTATAGGGAATGATCTCGTATGGCTGCGCGGCCACTTCTCCCGTTTTATAGAGCGCCGAGCCGAAGACGGCGATGGCAACGATCAGGGTTTCAAGCAGCAGCGTGCCTAGAATCCATCCGATCACGGAGAGACGGGCGTCCTTCTCCGATTTGGCCGAGAAGAATTTTTGGTACATCACCTGGTTGCCGAGCATGAGCAGCATGGTGGGAACAAGAAACTCCATGGCGCGGATGAACGTGAGATTGCCCAGAACCTGGAAGTGTGTTTCGGGCAGCGAGGCGTGAAGCCCGTTCCATCCGCCGGCCTTCAGGAACAGCATGGGTGTGGCGATGATGCAAATCACCGTGACGAGCGACCCGATAGCCACATCCATATAGGCCACCGACGACATACCGGCCAGGGCCGTGGTGACGATGACGAAGGCGGCAATGATGTAGGTGCCCAGCTCGGGCGTTACGGAATCGGGAAAGATGAGGTGAAGCACATTGCCGCCGCCCTTGAACTGGTAGCTGGTGATGGCCACGTAGGCGAAGAGTATGGCGATGGTGCCGAGCACGCGCGCCCCCTGGTTGTAGCGCGCCTCAAGCAGATCGGGCAGCGTGAACTGGGCGAACTTCCGCGCACGCGGCGCAATAAAGTAGATGAGCAGCAAACCGAGCCAGCCGCCGGCCGGCTGCCAGAGCGCCGCGAATCCGTTTTTATAGGCATTCTCAGCGCCGGCAAAGAGCGAACCCGCGCCGATCCACGAAGTGAGCAGCGTGAGCACGAGTACGAAGGCCGGGAGCGAGCGGCCGGCCACCAGGTAGTCGGCTTTTGTTTTGACCCCGACGGCGCGGAAAATGGCCACAGCCAGCAGGGCGACCGCGATAACAACGAGAACAACGACGTAGAGCGCAGACAACAAGATGCTTCCTCGGCGCAGTTTGAGATTGAGAGCAGTGTACCGGATGACGCGGCAGGTATCTCCCAAGACAACCGCTGCATCAAAAGTAATGCTGCGATGGTTGACGCGCCGCACGACTGGCGCTACTCTCGCAATACCGGATTTGGTACTCAACTCCAACCCGCGGATGCCTAAGGCAGCCAGCAATCTGGGCAGGACTCTGAGCTTGGGTTTGCCTCGCGCCGTTTGGCTCCCTCCAAAACTTGCCATTTACCCTTACGCGTCCTACCCTGGCGCGCCCTGCTACGGCGCGTGCTCGTGCATTTGGCTGCCCAAACGGCCGGTGCTCGCGAGCGGAGCGGCGATCAAAGTGGCGCCGATCGTCGATAACTTATCTGCCAACTCTTCGACAGCAGCCTCAATACACCGCTGCCGGGAAAACTTAACCCACCGTCCTGGAGGACATAGAAGACCTTGAAAATCGCCCTGGAGATTACGCCGAATCTTGAGCCCCTGTTCGGGACCCGCGATGAAAACCTCAGACTGATGGAAGACTCGCTTGGCGTGCGCATCGATTTGCGCTCCGACGCCGTTCATGTGGAAGGAGCCGAAGCGAGCGTGACGCGCGTGCAGCGCATTTTTGAGGACTTTGAGGCCCTGCGACGCCAGGGAATCCATCCGCACAATGGCGAGCTGAACGGAATGCTGCGCCTGGTGGTGGCCGATCAGGCGGCCTCGCTGCGCTCCGTAGCCGAGGCCGGCAAGCAGCGTTCCGTGGGAATCAAGCGCACGGTGCAGCCGCGCTCGCTTAACCAGCGCCGCTACGTTGAGGCCATCGAGCAGAACGACATGGTGTTCAGCGTGGGCCCGGCCGGCACGGGCAAAACGTATCTCGCGGTCGCGATGGCCGTGGCCGCATTCAATGCAAAGCGGATGGGCCGCATCGTGCTGGTGAGGCCGGCTGTGGAAGCCGGCGAACGCCTGGGCTTTTTGCCCGGCACTTTGCAGGAAAAGGTGGACCCCTACCTGCGCCCACTTTACGATGCGCTCTACGACCTGCTCGATCCGGATCGCGTGGACAAGATGCTCGAAAAGAACATCATTGAAGTTGCGCCGCTGGCCTTTATGCGCGGGCGCACGCTGAACGACGCATTCATCATCATGGACGAGGCACAGAACACGACCGTCGAGCAGATGAAGATGTTCCTGACGCGCATGGGCAACAACTCGAAGGCCGTGATCACGGGCGACATCACGCAGATCGATCTGCCCAACCCGCGCAAATCGGGATTGCTGGACGCGATCAACGTGCTCAACGGCGTGGAAGGCATTGCATTCTGCCACTTCGACGATGGGGATGTGGTGCGGCATCCGCTGGTGCAGCGCGTGGTGCGCGCGTATGAGAGCGCGAAGCCCCGGCAGCAGGAATTACCGCTCACCATGGGCGAGTCGATTCCGGTCGGTGCCCAGGAGAGCGAAGAACGGCCGGAAGCGCAGGCGAAGCAGACGGCAAAGCCGCAGTAGCCGGACCTCTCACGTAGAATCGAAGTCACCGCGGGCCGCGCTGTTTGCGGCCGCTGCACGATGATTCTCCTTGACCCAGAACTGGAGCCCGACTCAGCGTTGGCGTCAGCCAATGCGAAGCAAACGGGCGCGTCCGAATCAGGGAAGAGTCTCCGCATACCCACAAGGCGCACGCTTGGCCGGTACGTCAGCGAT
Organism: uncultured Occallatibacter sp.; assembly: GCA_964630985.1. Taxonomy (GTDB): domain Bacteria; phylum Acidobacteriota; class Terriglobia; order Terriglobales; family Acidobacteriaceae; genus Telmatobacter. The sequence continues at coordinate 3,912 of CAZVYV010000121.1, read as the reverse complement.
GCGCAAACGGCTGTCGGTTTGCTCGGCCAGGTGACAGTACTGCTCACGACCGACGCAGCCATCCGCGATTTGAACCGGCGATTTCGCGGCAAGGACGAGGCGACCGACGTTCTTTCGTTTCCTTCGACGAATCCTGCGGCGGGTCCAGAAAAAATTGCGGGCGATCTGGCGATCAGCGTTGAAACGGCGAGGCAGCAGGCGGCCGAGCAGCAGCATACGCTTGGGGTTGAGCTGCGGGTCCTGATTCTTCATGGACTGCTGCACCTGGCCGGCTACGACCACGAAACAGACGCGGGCAAGATGCAGCGGCGCGAACGCCAACTGCGCGCGAAGCTCAATCTGCCGCAAGGACTGATTGAGCGGGTAAGCGCGAAGCCCACAAAGACGCGGAGGCGCAAGCCATGACTCCACTTGAGGTCGTTGCGCTCATCGCACTCATCGTGGTGGCCACGCTGGCTTCCTACATCCAGCGCGTCTACTCAGAGTTCGGCAAGATTTTGAGCCGCGAAGTGCAGGAGAATCTTGACGCGTGGGAGGTGCGCATTGAGCCGCATCTCGGCCTGAGCCGCGAACACGCGGCCCTCTGCGCAACAGTGCTCAAGCAACTTACGCTCGGCATCATCGCTCTTGGCTTCGGCGCGCTGCTCTTCATCCGGCCCACCCACCCCGGCCCACCCAACACTCTTGAGATCGCGCAGGCCATTCTTGCCGTGGTGTTGGTGATCGTATTCGCCTACCAGCTCATTCCCGATCTGCTCTTCAACCGCACGCGCGGGCTGTGGGTTGCACGCCTGCTTTGGCTCATTCGCCTGCTGCTATGGGTCGTCACGCCGGTCACTGTTTTCGTTCGATTCTTCTTTTCTATCGCCGCGCTTGCCGAAGCGCCCACTGGTCCTGAAGAAGACGCTCCAGCGCCCGACGTGGAGGCGCTGATTGAGGCCGGAGAGGAAGAAGGAATTCTGGAGCAGAGCGACTTCGAGCTGGTGCGTTCGGCAGTTGAATTCGGCGACATGCTGGTGCGTGAATTGATGACGCCGCGGCCGGAGATCTTCGCCGTACCGGAAACGACGACGATCGAGCACTTCCTTGAGATGCTGCGGATTCAGAATTATTCACGCGTGCCGGTTTACTCCGGCTCGCTTGACAACATCAAGGGGCTGGCGTTCGCGCACGACCTGCTGCAGATTACCGACCTAGAAGCGCGCACGCGGACGGTCGCGACAATCCTGCACGCCGCAGCATTCGTGCCCGAGACCAAGCGCGGCTACGAGCTGCTGCGCGAGATGCAGCGCGAAAAACAACACATGCGCATCGTGATCGACGAGTACGGCGCAGTAGCCGGACTGGTGACCATTGAAGATTTGCTCGAGCAGATTGTCGGCAACATTCGCGACGAGCACGAAACCGACACGCAGATCGAGGAACCACAGCGCGAGCCTTCAGGGTCATGGCTCATTCCCGGCAGCTTTCCTGCCGATCAACTGGGCGACGTGATTGGCGAGCCAGTGGAATTAGGTGAGGACTACGAAGCGACCACGCTCGGCGGCCTGGTAAGCGAAATTGTGGGCCGGATTCCCAAAGCCGGCGAAGTGGTGACGCTCGGTCCACTCGGTCTGCGCGTTGAGATCGTGGCTTCGACTGGCAGGCGCGTGGAGCGCGTACGGCTGTTTCCGGCGACTGCGCGCCTGCCGTTTCCGAAAGAATCTTGAGCAGCTTAGCGGGTGAGGCTTTTGAGAATTGCCGCCCTGCCGCTGATTCGCACGTCGCTGTGGGGTAGCCGGCGGCCTCTCTCGAACACGGCCATGCTGTCATAAAAGTGCATCGATAATGTAGAACGAGTGAACTCGGTTGCCTGCAGCGCATCCCTGGTCCATTCAGCGTTCAATTCATCGATGAGGCCCTTGCAGACTTCGATGAATGTGCCTTCGCGTTTCAGCCCGCCGCCGAACTCATCCCAGTAGGCCGTGTGAAGATCTTCCACAAGGTAGACGCCGTTGGGAGAGGTGCGCGGGTAGAGAAACCGAAATGTTTCAACGACGTCGCTCATCTGGTGGCTGCCGTCATCGAGGACGATGTCAGGCGCTCCGAATTCCGCGATGACATCGCCCAGGAAATTCGTGTCGGACTGGCTTCCAATCCGGATTTTGATCTGATCTTCCTCAAAGGTCTTGCACTCGGGATTTACGTCAATTCCAACGATCTGCGCGTGGGGGCCCAGGTAGCGCTTCCACAATTGCGCCGACCCGCCGCGGCCGCATCCGATCTCCAGAAAAATCACGGGGCGGTTGACGAAGCGGCTGAAGTGCGCCTCGTAGACGGGGAAATAGTGCTTCCACTTGTGGATTGTTCGCTGCTTGTTATTGACGAACTCGGACCACAGACTCAATCGATCCTCGCTTTTGTCCACGCAGCTCGTAAAACGCCGGACGAATCCGATTCCCGCTTAGCGGTGTAAGACTCTTTGCGCTGCTAAGAGAGATTAAACCATGCGCCCCTAAACCAGATCGCAAGGGCATGGATGTCGCGAAGCGGAAGATCGCATGAATCGAAGCGCTCAACGCGCCTTCCACGCACGCCATTCTTCGACCGTAATCTCCCAGATCTCGGAGGGTAGACGACCGGAGACGTAGTCGCTCTCAGATATGCCGACCAGGCGCATGCCTTGCTTCTCTGAGATGCGGCGCGAGGCGGTGTTGGCGACGGCTTTTGCCACGCACAGCACAGTGAATCCAAGTTGGTCGAACCAGAAATCGTTGGCCCAGATGCAGGCTTCACTCATCAGTCCTTGTCCCTGCCACGCGAGCCCAAGCCAGAATCCGCGGTTGTGCTCTTCGCCGCGCCGCAGGTCGAGCAAGCCGATAATCTGATCCGGTGCGGACTTCAGACGCAATGTCCACGTCCATTGGTCGCCGCGTTCAATCGCGGGCAATGCCTTGTCGCGAATGAATGTGAGCGCCCCATCGTTGGGATAAGGCCATGGGACGACTTTCTGAAGATGGCGCACGATCTCCCAATGCGGAAAAAGCTCCTGGATCTGCGGCGCATCGGCGAGCGCGAGCGGGCGCAGGATCAGCCGCTTTGTTTCACCCTCCGGGATCATGCGCCGATGATACCAATCCTCGAAAGCGGCGGTCATTGAATCCAGTTTTTGTATAATCGCGAGGACTTGCCCATTGGAGTGGCGACCTTGCCTTTGAAGCGTTCCAGAGTGCAAAAAAACGGAGCTCGGCGAAACGCTCGCGAAAGCTTCGGCTTGTCGCCGGTGAATCTGCGCACGCTGCGCGGGCTGAAGACGCCGGCGCAGATTCAGAAGTTCATCGACGCGATCGAGTACCAATACGCTGACACAGCGTGGTCTCCCCAACGTGTTTTGCGCGAGCGCAAAGGACACTGCCTGGAGGGGGCGCTCGTGGCCGCTGCCGCACTTCGCGTGAACGGCCATCCGCCGCTGTTGATGGATCTGGAGTCAGTGCGCGATGACGACCATGTGGTCGCTCTCTACCGCGAGCGCGGCCTGTGGGGAGGCATTGCCAAGTCGAACTTCGCGGGACTGCGCTTTCGAGCGCCCATCTACCGCACGTTGCGCGAACTGGCGCTCAGCTACTTTGAGCACTACTACAATTTGCACGGTGAGCGCACCTTGCGCGCTTATTCCGTGCCGGTGAATCTGGCACGACTGGATAGCCAGCACTGGATGACCGATGAGGAAGACGTTTGGTGCGTGCCGGAGTTGCTGATTGCGGCACGGCACTATTCGCTCTTCCCCGATAAGGTGGCGCGCGCGCTGCCACGGCTAGACCGCCGCAGCTTTGAAGCGGGAATGCACGGCCGGGTGAAGCACTGAACGACAGTTCATAGTTCGCAGTTCTTGGTTCGCGGCTTTCTAGCTCCGCCAGCACCGCTGACCCCGCT
>CAZVYV010000120.1:0-8773 GCA_964630985.1 uncultured Occallatibacter sp. | reverse complement strand
CTTCAAAGTCACCGGCGAGGGTGCCCTGATTGGGGTGGGCAACGGCGATCCCAACTGCCACGAGAGCGACAAGGAGCCTCGGCGCTCGCTGTTCAACGGTTTGGCGCAGGCAATCGTGCAATCGACCAAAACGCCGGGGACGATATCAATAGAGGCGAGCACGGTCGTGCGTGGAAGCACCGTCAATCCGGCAAAAATCGAAATCACGACGAAGCAGGTGGAGCTGCGACCGATTGTCGCGTGAAGGCGGGGACTAAGGGACTGTGGAACCAAGGGACGAGAGCGAGCGAGTCAGTGTTTATTCCGCGCCCTTCAGGGTAACCCAGTAGAAGCGGCGCCAGCAGAACTTGCAGCGAACGGGGCGGAGAAAAAACAGGGCGAGCAGGGCATCGTACGGGCGCAACTCGCCGGGCTTGAATTGGACGGATTTGCAGCGAGGGCAACGTCGCATCCAAAGGACACGCGGAAGCCAACTCGGCCAAGTCATGGTTTCAACGTTCACCAGGAGCCTCCTGTCATGCGACGTTCATTCCGTATCTCACTGGCCAGATCCGACTCCAGCGCCCGAATTTGAATCCAGCCATGTAAGAAGGCAACTAATGCTCGTCGTGGCTAAAGCGATGCTCGAATCGGCTGCTCCGTAATAGAGGTTGATGGTATCGCCATCGGCGCCGATGGTTTGGCCGCAGGGGAAGACGACGTCGTGCACGTCTCCGACGCGCTCGTATGGAGCTTCGGGACCGAAGATCCATGAATCTCCGCGTTGCAGGCAGATCTCAGGTTGGTCGAGGTCAAAGAGCGCCAGGCCCAACCGATAGATGCTTCCCGAGGCGGTAACCCGCACGCCATGGTAGATCACCAGCCAGCCTTTGGGCGTTTCGATGGGCGGAGAACACAAGCCAATCTTGTTCGCATCCCACCATCCGCCGCGACGGGCTTGCAGCATGATTTTGTGGCTGCCCCAATGGCGCAGGTCGGGAGAGTAGGAGATCCACATATGAGCGCCCATGGTGGTCATCGGCCGATGGATCATGGCCCAGAAGCCGTTGATTCTTCGCGGCAGCAGAGCGGCATCCTTGTCTTCAGGCTGCATGATCACGCCGAACCGCTCAAAGCTGCGGAAGTCTTTGGTGAGCGCGAGGGAAACTCCCGGGCCGCCGCGCGCAAAGGAGGTATAGGCTACGGCATATTGCTCGAGCTCAGGAACGTAGGTGATGCGGGGATCTTCGATGCCCCAGACTTCTTCAGGGTATTCCCGGGGATTGGCCATCAGCGTTGGCTTGGCATCGATGCGCCATCCGTTGATTCCATTCTGAGAACGCGCAGCGCACAAGTGCGATAGGCCGCTGCGGTCTTCAACGCGGCAGAGCAGCAGTGTGTCTCCGTCGGGCAATCGCACGGCTCCGGCGTTGAACACGCTGTTCACGGCATAGGGCCAATCGTGCCCGCTAAGAATCGGATTATCGGAATAGCGTGTGAGAAGAGGGATGTCTGTACATGCTCCCGGTTGCAGCTGCTCTAAAGCAGTAGCCTCGGGCAAGTCGGGCGGATAAATAACTGGATTCAAAGGGAGATACTCATTTCCTGAACTGTGGTTTCTGCGTGGGTCACCTTCGCTCGCTGCATTTCCAGGAGCGCCATCAGGAACGAGAGCGTCGATTCCGCTCCTTGGTTTTCGTTGACGCGGTCGGGATGAAGTCCGTCTTTGCATCCGCCCGTTACTGCATCGTAAAGCGGCGCCTGCAGATCGTTTTTGCCCAGGAACCAATTGAAGACGCAACGAGCTTCCTCGTTCCAGCGCTCTTCGTGCGTCATCCTGTATGCCTCAAGACAGGCGGAGATGGTCGCGCAGGCTTCCACGGGCTGCTGATCGAAGCGGGGTTTTTCGCCGCCCTCAGTGAAGCATTCGCTGGAGCCGATGGGGACAAAAACATCGGGGTTGCCGCAATGCTGAGCCGCGACAAGCCATTCGAGCGATTCGATTCCCGCCGCGAGCATTTTCTTGTTCTTGCTGCGCCCGCCAGCCAGGATGAGCGCCTGCGGCAGCCGAGCGTTGGAGTACGAAAGACTCTTCTCAAACCAATGCCACTTATCGGAACGGCTGCGCTCGTAGACGTCCAGCAGGCGATTGGCGAGCGCGTTGCGAACGATTTGAATGGCCCTGTCGCCGGGGAACCAGTCGAGATAAGCTTGCAATCCCAGAACGCTGAATGCCCACGCGCGCGGGCTGCTGAACTTGAGAACCGCAGGCACGGCGGCTTCAAAAAGCCTTCCTGCCGCTCCGCGCATTCCCGCATTCTGCGATTGGCCGAGCACCGAACCCAGGGCCCACAATGAGCGCCCGTGGCTGTCTTCCGAGCCGACGTCCTCAAGCCATTTGCGGTTGTAGCCTAGAAAGTTCCTGAAGCGTCCGGTATCGGAATGAAATGCAAGCCATAAAAAAGCCAGGTAGCGGCGAGAAAGATTGAGATGGTCCTCTCCGTGCGGGAAGCCGACGCTCTCATTTAGAAGGGTGGACACGATCAGCGCCCGCGCGTTGTCGTCGGTGGTATAACCTTCGCGCGTGTTGGGTACGGAGAAGATGGAGTGCTGCAACATGCCCGTGTCGTCGGTCATGGTGAACAGATGATTTGTGTTCAGGGCCGGCAGGTGCTCCATCGCGTCGATCAGGCCCGCCCCAATCTCGTCGGGCTGGGTGGCGCGGGGTTGCAACGAGCGCTCAAAGCGTGCGCGCTGGAAGGTCGCCATATAGGCGCGCGCAGTCGTCGGCCAGGTTGTTCCACGGGAATACAGATAGGCCCGCTTACGCATGGCATGACGCTCGGCATCATTCTCCAGGAGCTTGACAACGGAATCTGCGATGGCCTCTGGATTGTCAAACGGAACAATCACGCCCCGCTTGTCGGCAAGAAGTTCCTTGGCATGCCAATAGGGAGTTGAGACGATTGCCTTGCCGGCTCCAAGCGCGATGGCCAGCGTACCGGAGACGACCTGCGCCTCGTGCCGGTAGGGAGTGATGTAAATATCCGCCGCGCCAACATGCTCCACAAGCTCTTCGTTGCTGACAAAACGATTGTTCAGAATCAAGCTTGAGGACACGCCAAGCTCGGCGGCGAGCGTCAGCAACTCTTCGCGGTAACGCTCGCCTTCGCGCTTGCGGATATGGGGATGCGTCACGCCGGAGACGATATACACGACGTTCGGATGGCGGGCGAGAATCGCGGGCAGCGCGCGAATGACGTTTTCGATTCCTTTGTTTGGAGAGAGCAGACCGAATGTAAGCAGTACGGACTTACCCTCGGTGCCGAACCTGTCCTTGAAATAGTTGGGATCCATGAAGGGCATATCGGGCACACCGTGCGGGATGACGTCGATCTTTCCGCTGGGAACGGCATACACCTCGCGTAACAATTCGGCCGCGAGATCGCTCATGACGACGAGGCGATCAGAGAGTTGAGCGATTTCCTCCAGAACGATGCGTTGATTTGCGTCCGGTTCGCGCAGGACGGTGTGCAGCGTTGTGACCAGCGGCATCTTCAATCTGCGCAGCAAAGCCAGAATGTAGCGGCCCGCGGCGCCGCCATAGATGCCGTATTCATGCTGTAGGCAGACAAGATCGTTGCTGTTGAAGTTGAGAAAATCGGCGGCTCGCTCATAGGAGGCAATGTCCTCCTGTGTGAGTTCCAGGCGCACTTGTTCCGGATAGTCGTAACTCGAATCGGGATCGTTTACGGGGATGGCAAACAGGCGCTCTTTGCCAAATTCATCGGCGAGCGCGTTGCAAAGATCAGTTGTGAAAGTGGCAATGCCGCACTCGCGTGGCAGATAATTCCCGATAAAAGCGATACGCGTTGGCAAAGGCAGGCGACTGGCTTTGACTGCAATGGGCAAGGAAGGCAATGCCCCATTTCTTCCAGAATGTGTTTCGGGATTTACGATCTCGGGGAAGGTCATCTTTTCCTCTTTTCAATCGTGGTTCAAGCCTCACTTGAAGTGCGCTGCGCGGTTCCAGCGCGGACGCCGGCCAGATGGGTCGGCGTTCAGCTTTCGTGCTCCGAGCGGCGTGACTTATCGAGCGGGCGCGGGCAGTTGCTGCCAATCTCCCGCAATTTCAAGCCACGTGTATTGCTGAATCTGGCGGGATTGCAAGGTGATCCTTGCTATGTAAAAGCCCGGATATTTCCTGGCCTGAACACCAATCAGCTCGGCAGCGTTGAATCTCCCAGCCACGGCCCCCAAGGCATGGGCCAACGCTCGCTGGACCGCACTTTCTTCTGTGAGTCCAAGACCTTTTCTGGTGCGGAGATTGTCTACCGGCATGAAGTGCCAACCCTTCTGGCGAATCATGGTTTCGAAGACCGGTGCAGTGATCTCCTCTATACGCGTCCAATCTTCACCCACCGGCTCCGTAAGGGGATCCAGAGGCGCAGGAAGAATGCACTTGTTGCGCAGGAAAACCGAGTGCAGCGTCACGCTTTCGCGCTTTTAGGTACAGTGGGCGCTTCGGGGTGGAACGAACTTGGAAGATGACCGCTTGGCGCGGCGACTACGCCCGGCGATGAATGTTCCGCAACGAAATCGGCAACAAAGCCCGAGGGCTGCGCATTCACTGCGTCCGGTTCGGGCTCAGAAAATCCGGTCGCGTCGGGCTGACTTTGGGGCTCGCACAAGTGGATTTTTGAGTGGAAGGGGGGACGCATATGGTTCTTCACATCGGTTCTATTGATGATGCTCATGTGGGCTCCATTCGTTCGGTTGCTTAACCGGAGGATGCTCGTCTGGAGCGAAGACTGGAATGCCGAAGGCGAGAAGGGAAGAAAGCTTGCTGCTGTTTCAAGCATACGCTTGCTTCAGCCTCCGCGCTGGTGGCCTTCACTCCAGCATTCCCTCCGCTGGCCGATCAGAGACGGTCAATTTCGCAAGCTCCGGGGACCATCCGGCGCGTGATTGGCGCCGATACGGGGCACGTAAAACCATCGTCGCCTGCATTGCAAGCACGGAAAGCGCCGCGATGGCAGCGAAAAACCCGACCAACGACCAAACAGCGCCACTGACCGTGAAATCGCTCAGGAAAAGCCGAAGATCATGCCAGCCCAGCTTCAGCGCGTTGCGCATCGCGATATGCATTGCTTTCCTCCACGCACGGGTCTCATGGCAAAACGTCACGCGCCTGAGAATTGACTTTGCTCCGGCGCCAATCTCCGGCAGCGAACTGAATTTGCAGCAGATCGCTCTACCGGAATGCTCCCAGCAGGTAGCACACCAACAGGATCACAAGGATTGTGCCGAGCCCGATGCCTGCACCTCCGCCTCTGCCCCACCGGCTGTAGCCGTAGTACCCTCCGCCCCCGCCGAAAACGAGCAGCATCACAATAATCAGGATAATCAGCATCTTACTTTTCCCTTCACTCCGGGCTTCGCCGGGTTACGACTCTGATTCGATTGGGCCAAGGGCCTCCGGCTCGACGGTTTACCAATGGCCCCGCGAACTAAACCCGGACAGACTGCGTCGGACTCTGCGCGATTTCTTCTGTGTGCTTCACGGCTTCGACGGAGTAATCCAACGCTTTTCCGGCAAGCTCTTGGGCGGACGCGTGATCGCCGGTACTATGCTCATGGGCAGCGGCTGCATGTGCGTAAGCTGCCTGCGTATCAAGTTCCGCCAGATTCATCTCGTTGCTCTCGGTCATTGTGTGCTCCTGATTTCCAAGGAACACTACGACTCTCATGTTCAGAGTTTTCTACAATGGATCAGAAAAAACTGAGCAATTGGAGACACATTCAACGAGGGACGAGCCCCTGGCACCGCTTTCCGACTTCGTGGCTATCCAAGATTGGCATCGATTAGGGAGCGCGGGATCGCGACACGATTGGCCTTATGAAACCGCTCGCAAAGCATGGTTCCTATTGCTCAGACGCCCGGAAAGCCCCGGATTAGGGTGATGCAAGCGGCGCCGTCTAGGAGATCGCACGAGCCGCACCCATGGAGGTGGGCCAATGAATAGCAATCGAGTAAACGGTAAGGTCGATGAAGTGCTGGGAAGCATCAAACGAAGAGCGGGCGGGATAACCGGGAATACGCCGCTCCAGGTCAAGGGAATCGCTCAGCAGGTGAAGGGAAAAGCAGAAAGCACCCTGGGGAAAGCCCAAGATAGAGTCCGGGGAGCCAATCAGGGAGCCAACCAGGAAGCCAACGACCGACCGACAAGATAGACGCTCGTAATGGGAGTTGTTCCTCCCAGCACAAGCGAAATCAGGCAAGAACGCATCGTAATAATCGGTGCGTCAGTACGAAGCCAGCGTGATCGGTGTGTCGATGGCCGGCTCGAGATGATGTCCTGTTGGCACGCTGGCCCCGGGGGCGGCCGCTAGGCTGAATTGATTTACGGCTCGAACCGAAGGGGATGCCCAACCCACTTCTTTTGTCGACCTCCGCCCCATCTCGTTGGATTCGAGCCCTGCTGAAGTCGCTTGGGCCCGGGATCATTACCGGGGCCGCCGATGACGACCCATCTGGTATCGCCACATACTCTGTTGCCGGCGCACAGCTCGGGACCAAACTTCTGTGGACTGCATTGCTGACGTGGCCGCTGATGGCCGCCGTGCAAATGATGTGCGCCCGCATCGGCAAGGTCACGGGCAGGGGCCTGGCCGGAAATCTCAAGCAACGATTTCCAAAATGGTTGTTGCTCGTGGTTGTCGTATCCCTTTTGACCGCCAATACCATTAACATTGCTGCGGACCTGGCGGGCATGGCGGATGCGGCGTCGATGCTGTCGGGGATCAGTTCCCGCTGGTTTGTCGTGGTGTTTGCGCTTGTCATTTCGTGGGCAACCATCCGGCTCCAATATCAGCAAATCGCGAACGTACTGAAGTGGCTGGTTCTTGTGCTTTTCGCTTATCCCATCACTGCGTTCGTAGTGGGAGCCAACTGGGCCCAGGTGCTGCGTGACACCTTGATTCCGTCCATGCCGCATACCAGGAATGAATGGGCGACGCTGGTGGCGATCCTTGGCACCACGATCAGTCCGTACCTTTTTTTCTGGCAGGCAAGTGAGGAAGTTGAAGAGGAAAAGGCGGCAGGGCAAAGCTCCCTCGCCTCGCGCAGGGGCGCCACATCCGAAGAACTCGAATTAAGAAATATCGATGTGGGTGTCGGCGCCTTTTTCTCGAATTTGGTCATGTTCTTCATCATCCTGACCACCGCCATCACCCTCAACCGGCACGGCATCATGAATATTGAAACCTCTCGGCAAGCGGCCGAGGCTCTGAGGCCATTTGCCGGCAACTTCGCCGCAACAGTGTTCACACTCGGCATCGTGGGAGTCGGATTTCTTGCCATCCCCACGCTGGCTGGATCCACCGCATATGCTTTCGCTGAGACACTGGGATGGCGACAGGGCTTGAGCAAGAAACTAGCAGGTGCGCGCTGGTTCTATGCTCTGATTCTGGTATCGACGGGAATGGGCGTCGCGCTGGACTTTATCGGCATCAACCCGGTAAAGGCGCTTTACTGGACAGCAGTCATCAACGGATTGCTGGCGCCATTCCTCCTGGTCGCAATCCTGATTGTGGCACGGGACAAGAAGCTGATGCAGGGTCAACCGAGTTCCCGCTTGGGGTGGATCGTTGTGGCGATCACGACCATAGCTATGTTCGTAGCTGGCATTGCGATGTTTGTTGTTTGAACGCGCCCGAACTTCCAGGCGCAGGGTGAACTGCCTCTGCGGCACTTTGGGGCCGCAGAGGACACTGGGTTCGAGTCAGTTCAAGCTGCCAGTCGTCGGGTTGGCCGGGCTTCCGATAGCGTCACCCGATACGAGCAACTCCACTCGCCGGTTTTCCTGGCGTCCAGCGGAGTTATCGTTCGAGGCTACGGGCTCAGTATTGCCGAATCCCTGTGCAGTGACAGAGTTGGCAGAAACGCCTTCTTGCACGAGGTAATCGCGAACGGTTCCCGCACGGTTCTCCGAGAGCTTCTGATTCATCTCATCGCCGCCAACGTTATCGGTGTATCCGCCGACCGCAATATTGAGTCCTGGATATGCGAGCAAAATTCCGGAAACTTTCGCCAGCTTTTCCCGCGCACCCGGCTTCAACGAGAATCGCCCGGTGTCGAACAACACATCGGACATGCTGATGATGAGTCCGCGTGCGGTGTCGCGTGTTTCAAGAATGGCATTGAGTTGCACCGACAATTGCGCGCGCATGGCAGCCTTTTCGCTGTCCGCCTGGTGTTCCTTGTCTTGCGCTTGCTGAGCCGCAAGACGGGCTTGGTCAGCGTCGGCTTGAGCCGCATTAACAGCCGCGTTGGAAGCATTCTGGTTGGCGACCGCGTCCGCCTGAGCTTTTGCCGTCGCTGCCTCGGCGTCTGCCGTGGCTGCCTGGGCAGTTGCTGCGGCGGCTTGAGCGTTAGCAGCGTCGATTTGGGCCTGCTCCTTTTGGCGGGTCGCGTTGTCAGCCTGGGTTTGCGCAAGTGCCTGCGCATCCGCAGAAGCCTGGCGTTCGGTCTCCCTGCGAGTTTCTTCGATCTTCTTGACGGCGATTTCTCGCGCGTCTTCCGCAGTCTGCACGGTCTCGCGAGACTCCGCGATCAACTGCTTCTGATTGGAGTTTCTTTCGATCGCATATGCATCGGCGCGATCCATCAACTCGGTGGCGTGTTGAAAGCTTTCACCGGCGAACCGCTCCGCGCCTTCAGATTTGGCGATGCGAACTGCATTGCGCGCTTCCAAAAACTCCAAAGGCAACTTGGCATCCAGAACTACCGGAT
>CAZVYV010000119.1:2944-8773 GCA_964630985.1 uncultured Occallatibacter sp. | reverse complement strand
TGCTCAGATTCAACGGAGCACGGACCCGCCATCGTGACGAATTCATCTCCGCCGACGGCAAGATCGAGTACCGGCACGATGGTTCGCCGCCGCCGCGCGTCGATCAGAACGTCTGGGGCATCGGCAAAGTGTTCCAGCCAGCTTTCGCGCACACTAAGCGCTCCATCCGGCCTCCAGTTTTCAGGGAAGGCTTAGTGTACCGTGATCGAAGGAGAATCGCCTCCATCGAAAGGTGGAGACGAGCAGGCGCGACGGGCGCACCGAACGATTCTGTAGAGCCTTCAAATGACTGGCTTCAATGGATTTGGATAGCAAAACGTCGAATTACGACCGCGTCATCGGGGGCGCGCGATAGCCAAACGCCGCGTCTAACACCCCCGCCACACCCACCACGACCTCGTCTTCGAAGGGCCGCGCCGCAATCTGCACACCAATCGGAAGCCCTTCAGGCGATGTGCCCACAGGGACCACCGCCGCCGGACATGCCAATGTGTTGAACCACTGAGTGAATCGCATGGCATCCAGGTATTCGACGCTTCTGCCGTCGATCGTCCAGGCGCGTTCATTGTGCCGAAATGCCGGAATGCTGGCCACGGGACAAAGCAGAACCGGATATTCGCGCATTTCGGCCAGCGTCTTCGCGCGCAGCAGGTCCAATTCTGCCCATGCATTCAGCAGTTTCGTGGCGTTGAGCGGCCCGGCAGCTTCCGCGATTCCGAGAAACTCACCGAAGATGGGGCTCAGTTTCGCGCGTTTGTTGCGAATCTCTGGCTCATAAAACATCGCTCCGCACTGCACGAAGAACTTCCACCAGAGCTTGCGCAATGGTTCCAGCGTTTTCGGACGAAACGGCTCCACACGGAAGCCAGCGTCGCGCAACGTTTGCGCGGCATCGTTCACCGCCGCGCGCGTCTCGGGCGTCACCGGCACAAGGCTATCGTCCTCAAAGAACCCAATTGCCTTCGCCCGCAATTCATCCGTATTCGGATGCTTCAGCACGACCGGTGGGCTAACCGGATCCAGAGGGTCCTGTCCGCTGAGAGTCTCAAACATCAGCGCAACATCGCCGATTGTCCGCGCCATAGGTCCAATCGCACCCAGGATCGAAAATGGTCCTACGCAAGGCGGTAAATGCCCCCGCCCAGGAATCCGCCCAGGGGTCGGCTTCAGCGAACAGATTCCCGTAAAGTGCGCCGGCACTCGCACCGACCCGCCACTGTCGCTGCCCAGTCCCGCTGCGGACATTCCCGCTGCGATCGCCGTAGACTCGCCCCCACTCGATCCGCCCGGCGTGCGCTCAAGGTCCCATGGGTTGCGAGTGCGCCCATGGAGCAGGTTCGCGGTCTCGTACGCCATCAAGAATTCCGGACAGTTGGTCGTGCCCAGAATCAATGCACCTGCCGCACGCAGCCGCGCCACCACGACGGCATCCTCTTCTGGCGTTTCACCTTTGTGTAGTAGGCTGCCAATCTCGCACCGATAACCCGCGGTCGCAATCGACGACTTGATGGTCACAGGCAAACCGTGCAGTGCGCCGTGGGCTTCTCGCTCCGCATCAAGTTGCCGCGCCCGAGCGCGCACCCGCTCCGCGTCGAAGTCAGCAAATGCGTTGAGCTGTGGATTCAGCCGCTCAATCTGTTGGATGTGTGCATCGGCCAGTTCTGCAACGGAGATCTGGCCCGCGCGCATCAGCTCAATCTGTCGCGTCGCCGAGGCCAAAACAACATCATTCATGGCTGCGTCCCAGACGGCGACGGCGGCGCACCAATTCCCGGCGGCGCCGAAGGCAACGACTGGAAGTTGAATCGGTAAGACCGCACTGGCTCGCCGCCTTCAAATCTGTCATTCCAGCTCAAGCGGTAGTCGAGCGAGGCCGCATCGTCGGGATACTTTTCGCTAGCCGGATACGGATATGTACTCATGCCATGGAACGGCATCTGCGCTACGGTGAATGGCGAAGCATCCCACCAGTCCATATCCTTCACAAATCCGTTGGCATAGAAAAAGAAATCTCGTTTCCAATGCGTCGGCAAAGGGGGCAACCTTTCCGCGTCGAATTCCGCCGAAATTTCTTCGCCGCTGCCAAAAACGACAAACTCATTGTCGACGGTCTTGAGCAGTGGGGTCACATCGCCAAAATGTGTATAGTCCCCGCGTTCGCGTTGAAACGGACCGCTCCGGCTGACGAGGTTGTAGTCGTAGTCCAGGTCGCCGGGGCTCGCGCCCTCGATCTGCTTTGGATATCCACGGAAATCGAGCGCCGCTGACATGAGCGGAACCTCTGTAGTGCGCGACTGCGCGTCCTCGCTCTGGTCGATCAGCACCTGATCCCAGTAGATTTGCAGATTCGTCATAAGGCGAATGTGACGCGTTCCCGTCGGCAGCTTGCCCGTCAGGTCCATTACGATCGTTCGCTCGAGCCCAGCGGGGAATCCGGCATCACCCGGAATTCGTTGCCACTTTCCGTCAGGAAGTTCCGCTTCCACATACGGCGGAATCTCCTTAATCCCAGCTTGCCACGCGGCATAAAGCGACGTCGCGCTGAAATAGTTCACATAGCCAGTCATCAGGATCCGCAGCGGCGTATCCGGCTCAACGTCGCCCAGATCGAGCGTCAGTGCGTGCAGATTCGCAAACCCGTCATACGGCAATGCCGTAAATCCGCTTGCAAACACGTGATCGCGTTGTCTGAGTTTCTCCAGCACATTGCGCCCTTCTCCATCCCACGCGCCCGCCGGCAACCGTGCGCCTTCACTCGCCACCACACGGCCCGACGCGAATGGCGGATCATCAAGGAATCGCTCGTCCGGATTCACTTCCACGCTGTCTGGATGATCGACGGCAATCATTCGCAACTGGTCGATGTAGTTCACTTCTTCCATCGGCTCCATGAAGCGTACGCTGATTTTTCCATCGACCAGTGCGACATCCGTGCCGTCGATCTTTACCCATTCGCCCGGATTCGGGGTGTTACGACGCGAGGGTGTGAACCAGTGTCCCACCACGGCCGCGCCGATCGCATCTGTTACGAATTTGTATCGATGTCCATCCCACGCAAACAAAACAGGACAAGAGCTGCCACGGCGGTCCACTTCCTTCATCGCGATCACGCGCTGTTGCGGTAAATCGATCTCGTCCTGCAACACGCCCGTCGGCCACAGGATACGCAACAGTTCGATACCCGGCGCCTGCCCAAGCCCTACGAGAATCTGTGGCGGAGCCTGTGTCTGATAGCCTGACGCGCCCGCAAGCTCCCACTTTTGCCACAGGCCACTCGCAAACACCTCGACGTTCACCCCAATCCCAGTTTTGTTGTCCGCGTAGCCAGTCAAATCGAGTCGCACAAAGTGGTTCTTATTCGCGCCGAGATTCCGCAGCAGCACCGGTGGCGCATTCTCTTGGGTCACGATCAAATCCGGTGCACCATCGCCAAACACGTCAGTGGCAATCAGCCCGCGCGGCGCTTTCAGCTTCACCAAATCCAGCCCGAGCGCTCGACTCACATCTTCAAACGTCCCGTTAGCTCGATTGCGCAAGACCTTGACCTGCGCACCGGCAGCTGTCTCCACAATCGCTGCCAGATCGATCCAGCCGTCATTATCGATATCCACGGGTGTCAGGCCCCATCCACGCACCGCTCCCCTCAGCGGCAACGCAACGCGCTCAAAACGCCGCCCGGCGTGATCCGGCCCTTCTACGTTCTGCCATAGCGTCAGTCCCGGGGCACCTGCATGCGTGACGGCAATGTCCATCCAGCCGTCTTTGTTGTAGTCAAGCACCGCGATGCCAACCGTTGGGGGCAGCTTCGCGCCTTCATACAGCGGTTGCTCAGGATACTTTCCCTCGCGCGGATTCACGTACAGCAAGGGCGAGGGCCCCTCTCCCGTCACCGCCAGATCCACGGCGCGATCATTATTGAAATCGGTCAGAATTGCCGCCGCTGTCTTGCTGCTCCCAG
Organism: uncultured Occallatibacter sp.; assembly: GCA_964630985.1. Lineage (GTDB taxonomy): Bacteria > Acidobacteriota > Terriglobia > Terriglobales > Acidobacteriaceae > Telmatobacter. The sequence goes on along the minus strand of CAZVYV010000119.1, from coordinate 4,815 downwards.
CCAAACCTGCCGGCGCAGTTTGCTCGGTGAATGTCCCGTCGCCATTATTGCGCCACAACACGTTGGACTCATCGCCGCGCCTAAGTGGATCGCCGGTCAGAAACAAGTCCAGATCTCCGTCATGGTCGTAATCGACAAACGTAACGCCCGTCGGCCGGTTGCGCGACACGATGCCCGACTGCGCCGAAACGTCCTTGAATTGCCCGTGCCCGAGGTTGCGAAAGAGAAGCACTTGATCAGCGAGAGCCACAGCCAGGTCGTTCAATCCATCGCCGTCAAAATCGCCAACGGCGCAAGCCACTGCGCGGCCGCTAGCCTTTAGTCCCATCGCTGCCGCATCCAACTCTTCAAAGCTCCCGTCGCCGCGGTTGTGCAGCACCCGAATCGTCTGATCGCCCGTCTGCATCAGCACCAAGTCCATCTGCCCTGAGCCCGTCGCATCGATCATGCACGCCCCGCCGGTCGTCGTCCATGGCGCGCTATCCGCACGGCTGGACGCAACCATCGGTTGCGCCACAAGCCGCACGGGAATCATTGCGCGTGCGATTGTCTGCGATTCTTCGACCGCTGTCACTGTCGAGTAATGTCCCTGTTCGCCATATGACAGCCCCAGCGCCGATGAAATCTTGGTGCTCGTCAAATGCTGAAAGCGCGCGAAGTGTTCCCTCGCCTCCTCGACGTGACCCGTGCGCTGCAGTGCACGCGCAAGGCCGAACTCCGCCGACGCGTGCAAGGGGTTGATCTCTAGCGTCTTCTTGAAGACTTCGATCGCCTTGTCAAACTGCCGAAGTTCGCCATAACATGCGCCTTCGAAGTACCACGAATCTGCGTCCTGGGGATCGAGGTCGATCGCCTTTTGAAAGCTGGTCACTGCGTCCGCAAGCTCATTGCCCGCATGTTGTGCCAGGCCCAGGTTGTACCACGCCTGCGGACTCTTCGCGTTGATCGAGATAGCTTTCCGAAACCATTCTTTGGCCTGATCCAGCTTCTGCTGCGCCAGCAAAGCGATGCCTTCATTGATGGCCGCCTGCGCCAGTTTCGGGTCCTTCTTGAAGGCTGCGGCAAAGCTATCCGCGGCGCGGTCAGTGAACTGCTGGCCCATGAGTGCCACGCCTCGATTGTTTAACTGGATTGCTTCCGCGTCGAAACGCAGTTGTTGCCCGAAACTCGCGGGTATGCTCGCGGCAAACGCAAGCGCACACACAGCTATTCTCCGCTTCGCTCTTCCACTCACGGTTCGAATTCTCCCCTCGTCGCGGAACCATCCAGTGTACGCCGGACCACGTCTCGTCAGCGGAGCAAGCGCGTACTGCGCAAGCGGACTTCAAAGCACCCTCCATATATACTTCTCGTGTGATTGCGCCTCAAAATCCAGCGAACGGCCACGGATTTCTCGCGCAGCGCACTTTCACTTCCGCGCGCCGCCGGATCGGCGTGGTCACCACCTCGCGCGCCGACTACAGCCACCTCTACTGGCCGCTGCGCGAGCTCGCCGATCGGCCTGAAGTTGAATTGGGTGTTTTCGTTCTCGGCCCGCACCTCTCGCCACATTTCGGAAGCACGATTCAGGAAATCGAGCGCGACGGCTTTCCTATTCAGGCCCGCATTGAATGTCTCCTCAGCTCCGACACCGACACCGGAATGGCCAAGACGATTGGAATAGCGATTCTGGGTCTGGCCGATGCACTGACTGCGTGGCGACCCGACTTGCTCCTCCTCATTGCCGACCGCTACGAGATGCTGGCCCCCGCTGCCACGGCCCTAGCGCTGCGCATTCCCATCGCTCACATCGAAGGCGGCGAAGTAAGTCAGGGCGCAATTGACGATGCGGTGCGAAACGCGCTGACCAAGCTCGCACACATTCACTTCAC
>CAZVYV010000119.1:0-2844 GCA_964630985.1 uncultured Occallatibacter sp. | reverse complement strand
CCGCGCATTCCGCTTTCCGCGCCTGACATTACTGAAGCAGAGATCGCGGCAGTCGCCGCGGTTCTGCGCACGCCGCACCTGAGCCTTGGTCCGGAGCTCGCAGCATTTGAAACGGAACTGGCCGCCTATCACGGCGTGAGTCAAGCGGTCGCCGTAAGTTCGGGAACCGCTGGCCTTCACCTAGCTTTGCTCACGCTTGGTGTGGGCGACGGCGATGAGGTCATTCTTCCCTCCTTTACGTTCGTAGCCGTGGTTAATGCGGTCCTTCAGGTGCGCGCCACACCCGTTCTGGTTGAACTCGATCCCGTCACACTCAATCTCGACGCCGCTGAAGTTGAGCGCGCGATCTCTCCCCGGACCCGCGCCATCCTTGCGGTTCACACCTTTGGTATCCCTGCTCAAATGGACACGCTCAAGGATCTTGCCGAGCGCCACCGCTTGGCCGTTATCGAAGACGCATCCGAGGCCATCGGCGCGCGCTTTGGCGGACGCATCGCCGGCAGTTTCGGCGATCTCGCCGTCCTCGGCTTTTATCCCAACAAACAAATTACAACCGGCGAGGGGGGCGCAGTGCTGGCCAGGGATCCACTACACGCCGCGCGCCTGCGTCAACTCAGAAATCAAGGTCGCGATGCAAGCGGCAATTGGCTCGATCATGTCGAACCCGGCTACAACTACCGGCTTTCGGAGTTGGCCTGCGCTCTCGGCCGAGTTCAGTTGCGCAGAATCGATGAGATTCTCGCACTCCGCCGACAGGCCGCGGAACGTTACGATGCGCTGCTCGCACATGTGCCTGGCCTTGAACGCCCGCCACTCACGCTTCCAAACCGCGAGCTTAGTTGGTTTGTCTACGTCGTTCGCCTGCCTCAAGGCGCCGACCGTGATCGAGTGCAGGGCACGCTGGCTCACCGCGGCATCGCGACGGGCCGGTACTTCGCACCCGTCCATCTGCAGCCAGTATGGCGCGCATCGCACGGGCAAGAACCCGGTCATTTTCCGCTGAGCGAATCCATCGCACGCCGGACTCTGGCGCTGCCATTCTTTAACCGCACCACAGCCGATCAGCAACAGGAAGTGGCAGACGCGCTGCGCGAGACAATCACCGCCGCCAATTGAAAAGGCGGATCCTGGCCCTCAGTTTGAGGTGGATGCTTGCGGAGGCTTCGCCGGTTTCTGCCGGCACGAATGAAGATAGGCGATCAGATCTCTCAGATCGTTCGGCTCAAGATCGTCTCCGAATGCCGGCATCACTTTGCTGCCGTAAACAATCTGCTGCCGCAATGCCGCCTTCGATTTGCGCCGGCCAACGCCGGATAGATCGGGCCCTTTGTGCCCCCCCACGTTCCCTATGCTGTGGCAATGCTGGCATCCGCTCTCGCTGAAGACTTCTGCGCCATGGACTCTCTGGCTTCGGGAAGAAGCAATTGCAAGCGAAGAAAACGCCAAAAGCAACGCAGCGATTGCCAGCAACACTCTCATTGACCGGCCCCAGCGCCGTGCATGTTGCTCTCTGTCGTCACGTTGCTATGAATATGCCACGGGACGCTTTCCGAAGTCACTTCAGGATGTTTGCTGAGAAACTCCAGCGCATAGCTGTTCGCAGTTGGATCGTCTTTTTGATCGGCAAAGATCGCTGCTTCACGTGCTGCGTCCTCTTTCATGCCCAGCCGGCGATACACGATAGAGAGAATGTAATGCGCCGCCAGATCGTCGGGGTCGATCGATTGCACGGTCTCATACTCCGTTCGTGCCTCCTGGTACTTATGCTGCTGATAGAACGAGAAACCCAGCTCCCGATGCGCGTCGCGCGAACGCGGAAATTGCGTAATCACGTCGAGCAAATCGGCAATGGCAGCATCGGGATGACCCTGAATGCGCTCGACCAGCGCAAGATAGTAAAGTGCTCGGGCATTGTGCGGCGCAAGCTGCAGCGCCTTTTCCAAACTGGTGCGCGAACCGTCGTAGCGCTGCCACGAGAAGTCGGCAATTGCCACATTGGTATAGCCATCGGCATAATCCGGCCGCAACTGAACCACTTGTTCAAAAGCATGCTCGCTGTCGGCGTATTGCTGAGCATCGAGCAATCCAATGCCATAGTTGTTCCAGCGCACCCACACCGGATTGTCCGCGGGATCGGGCGGCGTTCCAGGATTAGAGCCAAGCGCCAATGTCCGCGTGCGCGACGTCATCTCGACCTCGGGCATTTCGTAATGTTTCCCGAGCCCGAAGTCGATGAAATGCTGGTTGAAGCGGCGGTAGTTCACCTTGGCTGATATGGTGATCGGCCCTGGCGTGTTTTCCGGCACTTTGAACTGGTAGCGCACGATCTGCGAGCGGCCCGACTGAATCGTGTTGTTATAGGCGACGATCCTCGTATCCCACACCTGGTGCAGATCGTTCAGCGTTCCGCGAACGTTCACCAGTCGGTTGGTAAAGCTGTGCGCCGTAGGATCGAGATTGCCGTCCGGCCCGATCGCGCCGGAGTCCATCAGCGTTTTCCCTGCCGCATCCTTGGCCTGAAACTCCACCCAGCATTCGTAGAAATCACGTTGCTCAGGAATCAGAGTATGCCCGATTCCCTTGTTCTGGATCACGACGGAAACCGTTAGAACATCCCCCGGTGCAATGTCGAACGGCTCAGTCCCGAGCGGCGCAATCAGCTTTCCGCCATTGCGCTCGATTCCGAATAGATCGACGTTGAGAACCCCATTTTGCAAGAAGGAAATGGTCTTCTGCAGTTGCTCATCGTAGCCATAATACTTCGATAGCACCGTGTTCCCGCCCAGCCAGCGATGCGACATCAGCTTACCTTGCTCGGTTCCGTAATCCGGCTGCTCAATCGTT
>CAZVYV010000118.1:0-8812 GCA_964630985.1 uncultured Occallatibacter sp. | reverse complement strand
GCCAGCGCCAACAGCGTGACACTGACATTCGGCCTCCAGCTGAACATCGGTGTGCCGACCCTCACCGCTCTAAGTTGCAGCAGCGGATCGTTGACCGGCGCAGGAACAGACAGCTGCACTGTAACTCTCAATATCGCGGCCCCGAGTGGCGGATTCGCCGTCAGCCTGGCAAGCAACAACTCCGCGGTCACGGTTCCGGCTAGTTTGACCGTCGCCGCCAACGCGACCTCTGCCAGCTTCACAGCAACCGTCACAGCGGTCAGCACTGCTCAGGCCGTAACGTTGACCGCCAGCGCCAACAGTGTGACGCAGACCTTCAACCTCCAGCTTGGCGCCGCTGTACCGACACTCAGCGTGGGCGCCGGCAGCATCGGTTTTGGCAATGTCACCGTAAATTCGCCGGCAACCCAGTCGGTCACCCTGTCCTCAACAGGGACAGCGCAGGTGACCGTCAGTTCGGCCGCCGTGGCTGGAACAGGCTTCACGATCTCTGGGGTGACCTTCCCGCTGAACTTGAACCCCAATCAGACGACCACGCTGAGCGTGCAGTTCGATCCCACCGCCACGGGAGCATCAACCGGTCAGCTAACGATCACCAGCAACTCCTCGAGCGGGTCCTCGACTCTGATCAGCCTAAGCGGTACCGGCGTGCCTGTGCTGAGCGGGCTGAGCTGCACCAACGGTTCGATGACCGGGGCGGGTACCGACGCTTGTACGGTGACGTTGAGCGCGGCCGCACCCAGCAGCGGATACAACGTAAACCTGTCCAGCAGCAGTTCGACAGTGTCTGTGCCCGCTTCCGTGACGGTCGCATCAGGCTCGACAAGTGCAGGGTTCACCGCTACGGTCTCCGCGTACACTTCCTCGCAGTCGGTCACGTTGACGGCAACCGACGGTATTGTCACCGAGACCACTCCTCTGCAACTGAATCTTCCCGGAGGCGGTAACGGAGGCCATTTCTACACAACCAATTTCGCATCTCCGCCAGCGCCAGAGGATCCGATATCAGAGAACGGCAACTGGACTAATGGAGGAACCACCGGGCTGAAATGGGGCAACGTACAGACCTCGCCAAGTCTGGCCTTCGGCACCATTGTGAATGGCGGTCCGCCTTACAACGACAACACCGCGGTGCTGACCGGTACATGGGGTCCAAATCAAACCGCGCAAGCTACTCTCTCTCTCAACAACAGCTCTGATACTTCCTCGAGTGAAGAGGTGGAGCTGCATCTCAATACGTCGATTACAGCGAACAGCATTACCGGATACGAATTCGATGCATCGGTGATGGCGAACAGTCCCTACTTGACGATTGTCCGGTGGAACGGGACGTTGAACAGTTACACGGTTCTGTCGTCAACTGTGCCGACGGTATTGCACAATGGGGATGTTCTGTTGGCCACTAACGTCAACGGCGTGCTGACGCTTTATGACAACGGAGTAGTCCAGGTGACGGCGACCGACACCACCTACAGTAAAGGCTCGCCGGGAATCGGATTCTGGAACACCGGCGGCCCCGTGTCGAACCTGGCACACTATGGATTTTCCAGCTTCACGGCATCGGACGGAACGACATCGGACGCGTTGGCCTCGTCGGGAATGACCTGTGCCAGTGGATCGATGACTGGATCGGGCACCGACGCCTGCACCATCACCCTGAGCAGCGCGGCCCCCAGCGGTGGGCTCGCAGTCAGCTTGACCAGCAACAACTCCGCCGTCACGGTTCCGGCGACGGTCACGGTTCCGGCCAATGCTACCAGCGCAGCGGTCACAGCCACAGTAGCTGCGGTGAGCACCGCCCAGACAGCTACCCTGACGGCTTCGGCCAACGGCGTGACGGCTTCCTTCGCATTGCAGTTGAGCCCCGTCTCGGCGGCGCTGACAATCAACACCGCGAGCGTGGCTTTTGGCGATGTGACCTTGAACTCCCCGGCGACGCAGTCGCTGATCTTGTCCTCGACCGGGACTGCGGCAGTAACGGTTAGCGGAGCAACTGTGACTGGGACTGACTTCACAGACTCCGGGTTAACCTTCCCGCTGACCTTGAATCCGAATCAGACAGCCACGCTTAGCGTGCAGTTCGAACCCAGCGCCATGGAAGCAGAAACGGGTCAGCTAACGATCACCAGCAACTCCTCGAGCGGGACCTCCAACGTGATCAACCTAAGCGGAACCGGAGTTGCTTCTTCGTATGAAGCGAGTTTGAGTTGGGATGCGCCTACGAGCTCGACGGACCCGGTCGCTGGTTATAACGTCTATCGTGCGCTGAGCGGAAGCATTACCTATGAGCAACTTAATTCCGCCGCCGTTACCCAGACCACCTACGTGGACACCAACGTCCAGAACGGCCAAACTTACGACTACATCGTCGAGAGCGTTGACGCACTGGGTGTCACAAGTGATCCGTCAAATATGACCAGCATCGCGATTCCTTAGCGGCTCGACGATTTGAGAGCGGAATCGAATTGGCCCCATTCCTCCGCCAGGGCGGCGGCGGATTACGCTCAACTTACCGACAAAAAGCAGCCGGAGCGGGCGGTCTCTTAAGCCGTCTGCGCGGATGATTCTTGAATCGAGCATTTGTACCAAACTGGGACGATCACGCGAGTCGAGAGTTGGAATTCGCTTGCGATGCTGTAGACGCGCCGCCGTCTGCCTGATGGCCGAGCCTCTGGCGTATAGAAAATCTGGAATCGGAATCGAGGCGAAAAATAATTTTTCCACAGGGAAATTTATACCCGGTTATGAATAAGTTACATGCGTCGACGCGGCTAACCGTGTGAGCCAATCCGAAAAAATTCCAGATGAACTGACCTGAACATCCGTTCTATGAACGGCATGGAGAAATCCACAGCCAGTGCGGCCGTTTTGGCCCCGGGATTGCCAACACGTAGCGTTCAAACCAAATAGGAAACCACTCCGGCGAGTGGAGTTGGGGCTGTAGCTGCTCCGGTTGCCGGTTAAGGTTTTACAACAAGGGATGGCCCGCTTCAACGAGCCGCATGCGCACTGGCATAGGTTGCCAAGCGCCAGAGCCGCTCGTGATCGCGGGGGTATGCCCACATTTTTCGAAGGCCGGCACCGGGCAGGAATAATTCCCGGTTCATTGATGACGAGTTCGAGAATTTTCCACAGCGACGCAGGACTGATATTCAGAAATAAGTTCGCAATGAAGACCGTCTTTGTAACTCGGCTCTGCGAGGATGCTTTCAGAAACAGTTTCAGGTGACTCGCATCGAGTGCTTGAAACATAACGATTGAACGTAAATTTCAGAAGCCGCCAAGCACAGATTCCAATTGCTCCGCCGTGTTCCCCACATGGCAGGCTTGGATTCGCTCTTGACGATGGTAACCGGGCCGTGAGAGTTTTGCTTACCCCCAAATGAACTGAATGATGCGTGAGTTCCACACGGACTCAATCGCATAAGTAAAGCCGCGGAAGCACATGCGAGGAGTGATCTGCCTCACAGATTATTCTTGGCCGCCGAAGCCAAATGGGCTTATCGGTCAGCAAAAAACGAAACCACAAGTCTCGAGTGGATAGGGGCTGCGGACAAAAAATACGAGCAATAAAGGTCTGTTTTAGAGATGCTGTTGCGCGACATTTTTTCTTGCGTAAAGTTGGATGATGCGGTCGCGAAAGCGCGTGCAGCGATGTGCGGCGCGTCGCAACGGAATTATCGCGGAATGCGATCGCGAGTGTGTGCTGCAAGCTGCCGCCGTGACCACTCCTTCTTTCTTTCCTGCATTCTTATTCTGTTCTCAGGCTGCGCGTCCCTGGCGATGAGCGGCTGCGTCGGTGGACAGATTATCGGTGCGAACACGAATGCAAGTGCTGGATCGCTCCAGGCGTCTCCGAATAACGTCAGTTTTGGAAGCGTACCGCTGGGAGCGACGACAAGCGCGAGCATTACCCTCGTGAATCAGGGATCGGCGGAAGTAAAGGTTTCGCAAGTGACGCTTGCGGGGCAGTCGTTTGCTGTCAGCGGCGCCGGCGACTTGCCCATCATGGTGGCTGCGGGACACACGTTTAACTTGAGCGTGAGTTTTTCACCTGCAACGACAGGAACAGCGAGCGGTGTGCTCACGATCGCAAGCGATGCCGCGGCGAACGGAACTCTTGTGGTCGAGTTGAGCGGCACCGGAACCGCAGCCGACGCGATCAATCCGCCGGAATTAAGCTCGTTCAGCTGTGTTTCCGGTGCGGTGACTGGATCTGCCACTGACAGCTGCACCATAGCGCTGAGCTCTCCAGCATCTAGTGGGGGATTTACCGTTAGCGTGGCGAGCAACAATGGCGCGGTGACTGTGCCGGCCACAGTGACAGTGCCTGCCGGTGCGACGAGCGCCAGTTTCACGGCAACCGTCGCGGCGGTGACTACGGCTCAGACGGTGACACTGACCGCGAGCGCGGGCGGCGTGGCAGAGACACTTGCGTTGCAGCTCAATGCCGCCAGCCAGGGGAGCACGAATCCGCCGGTGTTAAGCGGACTCAGCTGCAATCGTTCGTCGATGACGGGAGCGGGCACCGACAACTGCTCGATCACCTTGAACGAAGCAGCGCCGAGCGGGGGATTCGGAGTCAACCTGGCCAGTAACAATGGCGCAGTGACTGTGCCGGCATCAGTAACAGTCGCTGCCGGCGCAACGAGCGCCAGTTTCACGTCTACCATCGCCGCGGTCAGCACGGCGCAGATGGTGACACTGACCGCCAGCCAGGGCGGCGTCACGGAGAACTTTGGCCTGCAGCTGAACGCGTCTAACCAGGGCAGCACGAGCGTGCCAGTGTTGAGCGGGCTCAGCTGCGGGAGCTCGTCGATCACGGGAGCAGGTACGGACAACTGCACGATCACGTTGAATGAGGCGGCGCCGAGTGGAGGATTTGCGGTCAGCGTGGCCAGCAATGATTCCGCAGTCGGCGTTCCGGCAACTGTAACCGTTGCCGCAGGGGCCGCGACGGGCAGCTTTACGGCCACAATCGCCGCCGTCAGCACAACTCAAACCGCGACGTTGGCCGCGAGCGCCGGCGGCGTGGCAGAGACATTTGCTCTGCAATTAGGCGTGGGCGTGCCGGGGCTGGGCATCAATGCCGCCAGCATCGCTTTTGGGAACGTGAACCTTAACACTCCCGCAACGCAGTCGGTGACTCTGTCCTCGACCGGAACTGCGGGAGTGACGGTTAGCTTAGCCATCGTCACCGGGAACGGATTTACCATCTCCGGCGCGACCTTCCCGCTCACGCTAAGCTCGAGCCAGAGCGCGACAATCAGCGTGCAATTCGATCCCACTGTGGCTGGAGCTGCAAGTGGCACACTGACGATCGTGAGCACGTCCCTTACGAACCCCGCGGCTACAATCGGCCTGAGCGGGACTGGTGTGGCGGCCGTTCCCTACCAGGTCAACCTGAGCTGGGATGCGCCGACGAGTTCGCCGGACCCTGTTGCCGGGTATATCGTTTACCGATCGCCAAGCGGCGCGTCTTTGTACGTGCAACTGAATCCGACGGTCGTAACCCAGACGGCATACGTGGACAGCAACGTCCAGGACGGGCAGACCTACGACTACATTGTCGAGAGCGTTGATGCCGCCGGCATCGTAAGCGTGCCGTCGAATACTGCCGTTGTGCCCATTCCGTAGACGCCAAGCGCGCGAAACAAAATCAAAGAGGGCCAGTTCTTCCGGGTTACCGGCGAACTGGCCCTCGACTTTTTGGGCAACGGAAGCACGATACGCCTCAACGTGCCTTAAGGGGACCCTCGTAACGACGAGTGTTTGTGGAGGCGCGAGAGGAATCGCGGGAGAAGCGGAATCCCGTCTGGCAGTGAGCAAAATTGCACACATGTGGGGATAATCTACACGGTCGGCGGCGGGTCCGTGCGGGAACGATTCGTGGCCCCGGTCGGCTCGCCGGACTTCAAGACCATTTACATGAAGAGGATGGAAGAATTAATCCCGATGCGATTGGTTTGGCCCGAGAATTGCAATGATGAGTTACAAAACTGCGTTTGGAAATTGCTCAAGCGATCTTCAACTTGGATAGATATACGCGTTGGTTGCGATTGAAGGCTCCAATAGAACGCACGGCTGTGTCAACGATTCTGCGATTTTGTTCGGTCATGCAGATAAAGTCCTTTAACCAAGGCGCACGTCGCATATCCGATACGCCAGGAAGCGTAGATACGAGAGCCTCGCAAAGCTGTTTGCACGAATTAGAAAGTTCCGCCCATAAAGACTGCGAACGTGAGGCAAGAGTTTTACTTACTTAACTCCCGCTGAAAGCAATCTTGAGCGAGTTCTTCAGGATTCCAATTACAAAAGTAACGCGCCAAAGGCTAAGTTGTGACTTACCTCACTTCTTAGTCACATGAATTGGCGCCCAATGGGTTAGTTACCTAACTCAAGATGAGCGTCTTGCCGCCCGAAGCCCTATGACTGCGGGCCCGCGGATTCTTGCGCTTCGAAAAGGGGTTTTTACGATTATGCAATTATGCGATAGATCTTTTTGCGCGCCGTTGAAAGATGAATTCACAACGGCAAAGGTGGTTTGTGGCCCTGCTTCACGGCTGAATTGCGGCAACACGCAGGAGCGTTCTCGCGACGCACAACAAGGCGGGGGCAGTTCAGTTCTTCTCCCCCGCATTCTTATTTTGCTCTCATGCTGCATGCTGATCGCATTTTGTGGTCGCATCGCTGGCGCGGCTACACCAGTGGCTGGCGTCATCACCAGTCCCGCACCTGGCAGCATGCTGTCCGGCGCATCGGCAACCTTCAACTGGAGCGCCGGCTCTGGCGGGGTGACGGGCTACTACCTCTGGGTAGGTACTTCGTCCGGAACTGCCAATCTGGTGAATATCGGTCCTCTGTCCGGCACCAGCGCGACTGTAAATCTTCCCGCCAATGGCGCCACGATCTACGTCGAGCTCTGGACAGCGTACTCCGGCGGAAGTTTCCTCTCCAACAGCAACACCTACACTGAATCTACGATCGCAGCGGCTGCCATCACCAGCCCCGCGCCCGGCGGCACGTTGACATCGGCTTCGACCACCTTTACCTGGAATGTAGGCTCAGGCGGCGTGACCGGCTACTACTTATGGGTGGGGACATCGCCCGGCACTGCCAATCTGGTGAACATTGGCCCATTGAGCGGCCCCAGCGTGACCGTAAATCTGCCTACAAACGGAGCCACGATCTATGTCGAGCTCTGGTCCGTCATCAATGGCGCGCCGAGCCTCTCCAATAGCTACACCTACACCGAAGGGAATGTCGCTGCAGGCACAATGGCCAGTCCTGCGCCGGGCAGCACGTTGACATCGGCTTCGACCACCTTCACCTGGAATGCGGGCTCAGGCGGCGTGACCGGTTACTACCTATGGGTGGGGACATCGACAGGCACTGCCAATCTGGTGAATATCGGCCCTCTATCCGGCACCAGCGCGACCGTAAATCTGCCCACTAACGGGGCCACGATCTACGTGCAACTTTGGACCGCCATCAATGGCACGCCGAGCCTCTCCAGCAGCTATACGTATAAGGCGGCCTCCTCGTCGCCCACTTTGAGCGGGTTGATCTGCGCCAACTCATCGATGACAGCAGCCGGGACCGACACTTGCACAGTGACCCTCAGCGCGGCGGCGCTAAGCGGCGGGTTCGCGGTCAGCCTGGCCAGCAACAACTCAGCCGTTGTCGTCCCTGCCAGCGTAACCGTCGCCGCGGGAGCCACAACCGCCAGCTTCACGGCCACTGTCTCCACGGTAAGCACTGCCCAGACCGTTACACTGACCGCCACCGCCAACAGTGTTGCCAAAACCTTCGCGTTGCAGCTGAGCGCAGCGGCGGCGATGCTCAACGTGAACGCCACAACGATTGCCTTTGGCAGTGTGAATTTGAATACCCCCACAACACAGACACTGGTGCTGACGTCGACGGGCAGTGCGACGTTGACCGTTAGCGCAGCCACCATCACCGGAAGTGGCTTCACGATCTCCGGAGCCAGCTTTCCGATCTCGCTGAAAACCAATCAGACGGCCACGCTCAACGTGCAGTTCGATCCCAACGTGGCCGGGGCGGCGACTGGCCAGCTAGCCATCGCCAGCAACTGCTCCATGGGATCTCCCATGGGAGTCAGCCTAAGCGGAACCGGAGCGACGACTTCCTACCAGGTCAACTTGAACTGGGACGCACCCACGAGTTCGCCGGACCCGGTGGCTGGATATAACGTCTATCGCGCGCCGAGCGGCGTCTCTACGTACACGCAATTGAATACGTCGGTCATGAGCGCGACCACTTATGTGGACAGCAATGTCCAAAACGGCCAGACCTACGACTACATCGTGGAGAGTGTTGACGCATCCGGCGTTGAAAGCGTGCCGTCGAACATGGCTGCGGTGCCTGTTCCGTAGAGCTGCGGCTTACGCAGTGCCGAGAAACGCAAAAGGCCAGCAACGCGTCAGGCGGGAGAAATCCCGTCCGCCGCGTTGCCGGCCTTCAGCTTGCGTTTCTCTGATTCTTCGATCTACGTTATTGCACGGTCAGCGTTACATCTGTCGAGTATTGCAAATTGCCGTTTGACGGGCTGGTCATCACGGCAGCAGATTGCGCGAATTCATCAATTGAACTCGGTGTATGTGTAGCTGTTGGAGAGTAAGGCGCCATTGCTGAACTTTGTCCAGAGCTCGACGTAGATCGTGGCTCCATTGGTGGGCAAAGTCACGGTCGCGGTGGTGCCGGAGATTGGGCCGATGTTGACCAGATTAGAAGCGCCGGAGGTTGTGCCAATCCACAAGTAGTATCCGGTGACTCCGCCGACGCCAGG
>CAZVYV010000117.1:0-8837 GCA_964630985.1 uncultured Occallatibacter sp. | reverse complement strand
CGCAGGACATCGAGAGCGCGAACGACAGCGCCTTCTCGCTGATGCGGCTCCAGCGGTCGACGGGCACCACGACGATGGGTTCGATCACCTCGGCCGGAATAAAGGGCCGATCCAGATCGATCTCGCGATTCACGCGCACATAGTGACGATTCACTGCACGCATGAACAGGATCATCACGATCACCAGCAGCGCCGTGATCCAGGCGCCCTCAGCAAACTTGGCCACCAGCACCACAACCGTGGTGATCCCTGTCGCCAGCGCGCCAACAGCGTTCACGATCATGCGCCCCGCGTTGCCGCCCTGGCGCTTCCAGTGCATCACCATCCCCGCTTGTGACAACGTGAAGGCCATGAACGCGCCGATCGCGTAGAGCGGAATCAGCCGGTCGGTGACGCCGCCAAAAACGATCAGAAGCAGCGCCGTCAGCGCTACAAGCACATAGATGCCCCACGAATAAAGCAGCCGGCGCCCGCGAATGAGGAAAACGTGGGGCATGTAATTGTCGACAGCAATGGCTCGGGTCAGTCGCGGGAAATCGGCGAAGGCCGTATTTGCGCTCAACGCCAGCACCAGCAGGACCGACGCGATAGTCAGGTAGTAAAACCACCCATGCCCCATCACTGCGCGCGTCAGAATGGACAGAACGCTCTCGTAGCCCGGCTTGCCGGGATCAGTGGCCGCAATGCCGTAAGCCCGGCAAAGCAGAGCGATGCCAGCCAGCAAAATCGCCAGCAGCGCGATGATGATGGTCAATGTCGTCTTGGCGTTCTTGCGCGTCGGCTCACGGAAGGCCGTCACGCCGTTGCTCACAGCCTCCACGCCCGTCATCGCCGTGCATCCTGAAGAAAAAACCTTCAAGATCAGCCACCAGGTAAACATTTGCGTCACCGGTGGAATCGTGGGCAGCGGCGTCACAGGCAATGGATGGCCTGCCGCATGCACCGCCTGCCATCCGCCCACCGCCAGTACGATGAGAAGCGTTCCTGTGAACAGGTAAGTCGGAATCATGAACACGACACCGGTGTCGTGCACTCCGCGCATATTCACAATGGTCAGGAGCCCCAGTACAAGGAGACAAAGCGGCAGCGTGTGCGGCAGCAAACTGGGCACGGCAGAGATGAGTGCGCCCACGCCCGCAGAGATACCCACCGACGCGGTCAGCACGTAGTCGATCATGAGTGCTGCCGCTGCCAGCAGTCCCGCGCCCTCGCCCAGGTTCTGGCTCGCTACGGTGTAGGAGCCTCCGCCGTGCGGATATGCCTCGATCGTCTGCCGGTAACTGAAGAACACAATCACCAGCAGAATCACGATGGCGAAGCTGACGGGCACGATGTACTTCACGCCCATCAGGCCCAGCGGAATCAGCAGCGTCAGCGCGGCTTCAGGTCCGTACGCCGCTGAGCTCAATGCATCGAGCCCGAAGACGGGTATCCCGGCCAATGGTCCAATGCACTCGGCGCGCGCCGCGGTAGTGGGCAGAGGCCGCCCAAAAAGCAAATTGAAGAGACGTGTGGAAACGCCCATGGAGGAAGAACCTGTGCCCGCGGACTTGGAGCGGGGAATGCCGCCGATGCCAGTGTCTCACGGCGCGCTGTGGGCAATCCCGCGCGAGCCAAGCGAATCCGAAGCCTCTGAACTTAACGCGCGTGTTCTCCCGTTGCCGCCGGCAGCGTAAAGAGGAATCTGCTTCCCTTGCCCACTTCGCTCTCCGCCCAGATGTGGCCGCCGTGCTGCTCCACAATACTGCGGCAAAGCGCAAGTCCCAGCCCGGTTCCGCCCAACGCACGCGAGTCCGACGCATCGCCCTGCTCGAATCGATCGAAGATGCGGTCCAGTTTGTCCGGAGCGATCCCGCGTCCCTGGTCTTCGACCATGAAGCACACCGCGCCACGTTCTGAAGCTGGGGCGTCCGGCGCAACCCCATCCACATCCCACGCCGCCAGCCGAATCGCAGTGCCCGGCGGTGAAAACTTGATGGCATTGCCTACCAGCTCATTCAGCACCTGCAACACGCGTTCCTCATCCGCGAAGACCGGCGACGCATTTACCTCGAACCGGAACTCGATGCCTGCTTGCGTTGCTGCGTTGTGCGCAATATCCGCTGACCGTCGCACCAGCGTCATGGGATCCACTGCTTCTCGATTCAGCGGCAGCCGTCCTTTTTCTCCGCGATCGAAGTCGAGAATGTCGTTGACCAGCCGCACCAGCCGATCGCAGTTTCCGATCGCCATTTCGATCATCTGGCGCTGCTTCTCCGGCCGCTTGTCCAGAGTGCCACTCTGAATCAATCCCAGCGACGCGCGCAGCGAAGTCAGCGGTGTCTTTAATTCGTGGCTTACCGTCGAGATGAACTCGTCCTTCATCTTCTCCAGCCGCCGCCGTTCGCTCACGTCCTGGAACGCCACCACCATTCCACTAACCTGGCCCTCCTCAAGCAGCGGTGTAGCGCTGTATTCGACAGGAATCGCCGTTCCGTCCTTGCGCCAAAACACTTCGTCCCGCATGCGGATCGGCTCCGAACGCCGCAGCGCTTGCAGAATCGGGCTTGTTGATCGCGAATACGGCGTCCCGTCGGCGTGGCTGTGATGGATCAGCTCATGGAGATCGCGGCCAACAAGCTGATCGGCCGTGTATCCCAGCAATCTGGATCCGGCCTCATTGATGAAGGTCACTTTGCCGTAGAGGTTCATGCCGAAAATGCCGTCGTCTACCGCTTCAAGAATCAGCTCGCGCTGCCGCGTCGCCATGTGCAGCGCCTCTTCGGCTTCGTACTGCTCGGTCACGTCCATGCCGTGGTTCAGCACGAACGGCCGCTCGCCCGGCAGTTGCATCCGCCTGCTGCGGACCGCAATGCGCCGGTATACACCGTCGCTCCGTCGCAGCGGCAATGCTCCCTGCCACTCCTCCGCACTCTCCAGCGCGTTCAGGCAATCCTGAAATGCCGCCACCCCTTCGGCATCCATCAGCTCCGATAGCATGCGTCCCACCAGCGCTTCGGCGCGATATCCGAGTGTCTCAGCCGTGAACGCGTTCAGCGAGGTGAGCCGCCCTTCCATTGAGCAGGTGAAGACAAAGCCAAGGCTGTTTTCCACCACCTCACGATAGCGGGCCTCGCTCTTGAGCAGCGTCTCTTCCATCTCGCGCTGGTTGGTTACGTCCTGCCCGCTCACAATCAGGTATTGGATTTCTCCATTCGGCCCCAGCAGCGGCCGCAACGTCCAGCTCACGCGGCGGCTTTCGCCACCAGCTGCACGCCAAAGCGTTTCATGCGGGCCCGATGCTTGCCCCATCGACGCTTCGCGCAGCTTGCCCGCCGCCCATCCGCGGGCGTCCACCTCGAGAAACTCATCCACGAACGGCCGGCCCACGGCATGCGCCAGGCTCAACCCCGTCAATTGCGCGCAGGGATAGTTCATGCGCACTACGCGCCCCGCAGTATCCAGCACCGTTACCAGCGCCGGAATCGAGTCCAGCGTAGCGGCAACAAAGCAGCGCTCGATCGCCAGCGCGCGCTCCGTGCGCTGGCGCTGCCGCTGCGCCTGCTCCTGCAGCCGGATCCGGTTGTACAGCTCCAGCCGCGTCACTGCCTGCCGGCCCAGAATCTCCAGCAGAGTCAAATGTTCCGGCTTGAATTGGTCTGCCTTCTTTGAAAGCACCGCCATGGTGCCGATCATGTGTTCGTCGCTGCTGAACAGCGGAACCGCCGCGTAGGAAAGGCAGGGACTGGCCCCGGGCAGAGGAATGCCCTCGGGCGGAAAATGCTGATCCTTGCTGGCGTCCGCGATCAGCATCGGCTCGCCCGTCTCAAGCATCCATTGGCATGCAGTGCTGGCGCGCGGCTGGTCCGTCGCCTTGAACCCGTAGCGCGCCTTGAACCAAAGCCGATTGAAGTCCATCCAACCGATGTAGCCATAGTCCGCGTCGCACAATACCGCCGCGAGCTCAACGAGCTCGTCCAGCGCGGGATCGGGGTTGCGATCGAAGATTCCTATCTCCGGGCGCACCGCTCCCAACTGGTTCTCTCCCCCATGCGAACCGACTGTAGTCCCCATATAGATACACGTACCTAGAGCCTGCTCTTGCAGACAGTATCAAAGAGATTGATCAACTTGACTCTTCCACTATGCGGTGAGCCGAAGGAAAAAGCTGTACCACTCAAGTACCCGCGTTTTCACGCACTATTCGATCTATTCCATGATTACTATGGACACTTTTCCGCTGTTACTGCGCGCCGTTCGTCATCGATTCCGTGCAAACGCCGCCGTCCGCGGTTCAATGATCGCTGTCTTGAAATACACAGTCTGACGCCTGCTGCCAGCTATTTGCTGTCATTGCCGACTGTCCATTGTTCACTTTTACTGCGTTGGGAGTTTGCAGCAGTCACCCGCAGCCAGCGGCTCGTTGGCGCCCGCATCCAGAACCACTTTCCAGCTCCCGTCAGGCTCTTTGCGCCACATTGTGATATACCGCCCGCTCGTGAGCACTGGATTTCCGTTTGCGTCCTTGCTTCGCCCTTCGAAATGGCCCCACGTATAGCCCATGTCACCCGACGGCCCCATCATTGCATCGGTCGGCGTCCAGGTGAGCTGATAGTCCTTTGGCGACCAGTTCGCGGACTTCGCGATGGCCACTTTCCCGATGAGCGGCGCAACTCCGTTTCCCAGTGCCACCCCATCGTCGGCAAACCACGATGCGAATCCCTGGCCCCCACGCTCCAGCACGTCCTTGGCAAAGCGCGCCTCCAAATCGTAAAGCTGCATTTTGCCTGGCTTGACCGTCGGGTCAGTCAGCGGATTCGGCGTCTGCGATGGCGCGACTGGCTCCAACAACTGTGCGTGCCCAGTGCACGCTCCGGTTCCCGCAAATCCTGCAATCAAAATGAAAGATGGAAGATAACTTCGCAAGGCAAACATGATCATGCACTCCTTAAGCTGGAAATCTTTGCGCCCATCCTACAACTGTTGGCGGCATTCCTTTTGGGAGCCGCATCACACGCGCGCATCGGCATCATCGAGTTCAATCGGGCGTGGCTGAACCCAAAAAGCGCACCAGGGTTGCGTCTGTAATGTTTCCGGCGATCAATTCGAAGGCGACTTCGCTCCTGCGGCCGTTCCCGCTTCCGGCACAGCGACTGGGATCTCAATTGATCCAATCCTGGCCGTCGCCGGATCGTATATCACCGCCCGCACTACGATCGGACCAGCAGGCAAGTTCAGCATCGCACGCACTGGAATCCCTTTTCCTGTCGCGGTGAGCCGCTCAATCTCCGCCGCCGGGAGAGACATCTCAAATTGCCGCCCCAGCGAATTCACCGGTTGTCCTTCCCGGTCATAGGCCACCAGCGCAATCGCAATCCGCGCGGTCCGGGCTTCGCCTGCTCCAGTAAAATCCAGATCTTCAGGCTGGACTGCCAGGTCCACGATATAAGGATGCGGTGCACCCTTGAATGCGCTGGTCGGATTATCCTTCCGGTTGTTGTCATGCGGCGGCCCCGCAATTTCCGGATCTCCTTCCGGCGAGACTCTGGCTTGAAACAAAATCTGTGTCGCCGGCGGGGCGCCCAGCAGCGCTGCAGAAGTCACTTCACCCGGTACCGGTCCGCCACTCGCGGCCTGGTTTTCTTGCTCTGTAAAGTAGCCACGCCGGTACGCCAGTTGATACTTGCCTCCATCTATCTTCACCTCTACCCTGCGGAATTCGTCGGCGTGCTTGCCGGCCGACTCCTGCGGCGGAACATAGCTGAGCGAGTAGTAACTCGATCCATCTGCGACGATCTTCTCCACCGTTTGCTTCAGGCCGTTGCTGTTCACGAATGCCCGTCCGCCTGTCTCCGTCGCGATGGTGGTCAGTGTGTTTTGATTCTGCGAAGTCTGCTCAGAGAATTGACTGTTGTCTCTGCTGATCGTGCCTGGCGCGCTTTGAATCATTGGCATCGACGGGTTGTAGTCCGCAGAGACGGTTTGCGATGTCATGAGTCCGCGCGCGTCAACCGGGAATACCGAAATCCGGGCCGCCGAAAGCAGCGCGCTCGTCCGTTTGACATCATCGGAATAGTCCTTCACATCCTTCATCTGCGTGGAGAGCATCGCATCGGGACTTAAGCTGATCGGAAACGACCCTGAAAACCAGATCAAATTCTTTTTCCCCGGAACTGCCGCGAGATAACGAGCCAGTTCGCTCAGGGCGTTCAGCGTCATCGTCACCCGCTGATCGGTTTCGTACGCCTGCGTGTCAGTCGCGAATTGCTCAATCTGGCCGACCATCCATCGCGTTCCCGGATCGTTGCTCGTCGCGATGCCCGACGCTGCCTGATCCAGGCTCGAGGCCATGCTTTCGCTCGCATTGGCTCCGACATCGGCGGCCGATCGCGTGTTGAGCTTCTTGTCGTCGAGCGCCTGTTTCAGTTTTGCCACATCCGTTGTAAAACCCGTCACCATCCTCAACCGCGACGAAAGCGTAAAGATGGCAAGTGCCGTGCCGGGCTTGATTGAGCTGATGTAGGCGATCATCTGCTTTCGCGCCTGCTCCTGGTCGCCCGTTGGAGTATTCAGCGCATCCAGCAGCAGCACATTCACCGCGCTGGCTTCCGGGTACACCGGAACGTTCGAATAAGTATCCGGCGGCAACGCCGGAGGCTCGGCGATTTTTACGCTCGCCGGCGGTTCGTTCTCCTCAAATGACGCAATGGGTACCTCGTGCCCATCCTCAAACACGTGAAACCGGCTGCGATCCACTCCCTCCACTGGCTTGTCGTGGTCAGTAACCTCTACATCCACCAGAACCAGGTTGGATCTTGTGTGGAGGACAGTTCCCGCTAAAGGCGCATTAGGCATCGCGCCTGCCGGCGGAGTAGCCATCGAGGCATCGGCTTCTTCTCTGGCCGGATTCGCGGCGGGACTGCTTGCCGGCGCTGTCGCAAGCTCCGATGCAGGATTGGCCGCCGAGTTTGCGCCCGGCGTGGTCAGTGCCTCTTCAGTCGCCGGCGGAGCTGCACCGGACGTCGTCTCGGCAGCCGAGCTTGTATTTGCCGGGGATGCGGGTGCAGCTGGCGCGCTGGCTGATGCAGGGCCCCCCGAAGAGTCCGCGCCCGGCGCTCCGCTGCTGCTTGTTGCGCCAGTCTCGCCGCCCGGGCTTGCATTCGCCACGATCCGAGCCTCGGAGCCGAAATCGTGATAGTGCGTGAACGCGATGTCGTTCAAATTGACTTGCACCGGTAACGCTGAAACGTCAGTCGCACTCGCGCTTGGGATGGGAACCATGGAGAACGCGACGCCCCTCACCGGGCAGACGTAGCTTTGATCCCCAATTTTTACCGATGCGTAGTCCACCATGATCGCCGCACGCATCGCCGCAAGCGGGGGCGCTGGATCAGCAACCTCGCTCAGGCGCAGAATCTCACCCGTTGCCGGATCGATTTCGATCTCTCCGTGATAGGCAGGAAAAACTGCCTGCTCCCTGCCTTCCACGGTGATTCCTACCCTGAAATGCGACTGGTTCGCCGGCACGACATAATGGAACACCGCCGCGGGTTCGCTATCTCCCTTCTCCCATCGCAGCCAGCTCAACCCAGTTTGGGCAATGTCCTTGATAACCGCCCCGAGAATCGGCCCGAACTCGCCGCTGGAGGTCAACCCCAGCGTCGATTCCTCTTCTTTCCTTCTCGTGTCTGTGTCCTCGTCAAGTACCTCGTGCCCATCACGGTAGGTCACCGTTATGCGGAATTCGCCTTTGCTGTGCAGTCCCCTGTATTCGGTGGTACTGCCCCCGCCCGGGGTCGGAGTTGGAAGCGTCGTCGATCCGTGCCCTTGCATTGCCATCGATCCCGAGTAGGAGTACTCCTCGCGATGCGAAAGCGTGTCCGCGAAATGTGTGGTTTCGCGCGTCGCGTAAAAGTTGGGGAGCCGCGCCGTCGTTTGCCTGAAGTATTCCACGGCCAGAGCGAGCATGCGTTGTTGTGTTTCGACGTCCGGCGGCGGATCGCGAAGCACATCGCTTGCCGGGGGATTCAGAAAGGCCGATAAATCCGCCAGCTTCAGAAGCTCTTCCTGGGTGCGTTTACCGGGAAAGTCAGTCTCCCAGCGCGCCAGCCTCGCCGGGCTTACCCGTTCCGCGAGCTGAACATCCTCGAGCTCCCCCGCCACCTTCCCGTCCGGCTTCCCGTGGAGCTTGAATAGCAGCTCCTCCACCTGCTCGATGGACAGGTTTTTGTCCGCCATCGCCGGCCATGCAATTCCCCAAAGAAGCAGCAGAATAGCCCATTTACGCATTCCGTTCGTGTTCCTCCCAGCGCGGCTTCAGTATAGACGTTTTTGATTTGCATTCGCCCGAGCCGCTTGACTACAAACCCAAACCCCGGCCGACTACTGCCGTCTAATCCATCAAAGCCGCAATCTGCCGCGCAGGTATACTGGGGTTGGCAGTCACAATGTCTTTCCTGCTTTGAGGTCGAGACCCCCGGTTCAGGGGGCGCTTTCGCATTTGGGCTTATTTCCCTTGATTCCCGGACTCCCCCCGGGGGAAGGAAGTACATGGAATCTTTGCTGGAGACCATTCATTCTCCCGCTGACTTGAAGCGGTTGAATTACGACCAGATGGTCTCGCTCGCGGACGAAATCCGCGGCTTCCTCGTCCAAACTCTTTCCAAAACAGGCGGCCATCTCGGTCCCAACCTCGGCGTCGTCGAACTCACGCTTGCTCTGCACGCCGTCTTCTCCACGCCCGAAGACAAAATTCTTTTCGACGTAAGCCATCAGGCCTACATCCACAAGATCCTCACCGGCCGCCTCGATCGCTTCTCGACCATCCGCCAGCCCGACGGCCTCAACGGTTTCATGCT
>CAZVYV010000116.1:0-8871 GCA_964630985.1 uncultured Occallatibacter sp. | reverse complement strand
GACGAGTTTGCGCCGCGGATTTCGTTTTTCTGGGGCGTGGGCATGGACCACTTCACGGAGATTGCGAAGATGAGGGCTGCGCGCCTGATTTGGGCAAAGATCGTGAAGGGCTTTGGTGCAAAGAATCCCAAATCGCTGGCGCTGCGCGCACATTCGCAGACTTCGGGATGGAGTTTGACAGCTCAGGATCCATATAACAACGTGGTACGCACGTGCGTGGAGGCGATGGCCGCGGCGTTCGGAGGCACACAATCGCTGCACACCAATGCACTGGACGAGGCGCTGGCGTTGCCGACGGACTTTTCCGCGCGCATTGCGCGCAACACTCAGCTCTATTTGCAACTAGAGACCGGCATTACGCATGCGGTGGACCCATGGGCCGGATCGTATTACGTGGAGCGGCTGACGCATGAGCTTTTCCACTCCGCATGGGATTTGATCCAGGAAGTGGAACGGCTGGGCGGAATGACGAAAGCGATCGAAACAGGAGTGCCGAAGATGCGCATCGAGGAGGCAGCCGCACGCAGGCAAGCGGCAATCGACGCCGGACGCGATGTGATTGTTGGCGTGAATGCTTACAAAGCGGCGGAAGAGCCAGAGATTCCGGTGCTCGATATCGACAACGACGCGGTGCTCGATGGGCAGGTCAAGCGGCTTGAAGCCCTAAGACGCGAGCGCAACGCGAGCGAAGTGCGCGAGGCGCTGGAGCGGCTGGAGCGCTGCGCGGCGAGTGACGAGGGGAATCTGCTGGATTGCGCGGTTGACGCGGCTCGCAAACGAGCAACACTGGGCGAGATTTCCACGGCTCTCGAGAACGTGTGGGGAAGATACGAAGCTGCGACGCACACTATAGCCGGCGTCTACTCCGTTGAGAGCGCGAGCAGCGAGGAGTTCAGGAAAGCGCGACGCATGGTGGAAGAGTTTGAGCGCGAAGAGGGGCGGCGCCCGCGGATTCTGGTTGCGAAGATGGGCCAGGACGGGCATGACCGCGGAGCTAAAGTGATTGCGACAGCCTTCGCGGACATTGGGTTCGACGTGGATGTAGGCCCGCTTTTTCAGACGCCGCGCGAGGTGGCACGGTTTGCCATGGATAGTGACGTGCATATCGTCGGGGTTTCGAGCCTGGCTGCGGGACATAAGACGCTGGTGCCGCAACTTATTCAAGAGCTGCGCGCGTTGGGACGGGACGACATACTTGTGGTCGTGGGCGGCGTGATTCCGCCGCAGGATCATAGGTTCCTGTATGAGGCGGGCGTGGCGGGGATTTACGGGCCGGGCACAGTGATTCCAATGGCGGCACAAAAGATCCTCGAGATGCTTTGCGCCGCCGTGATCGGCTAGAGGGATGCGATGAAGAGCGCGCTGCGCCAATTACCGGGGTGCGAAACGCCAGAGGCTCCTAGCACAGCAAAGAGAGCCAGGGCGCTGTCGCGCGAGGAATATCGCGACGGAATCCTGCGCGGCGACCGCGCGGTACTGGCGCGCGCCGTGACGCTTGTCGAAAGCTGCCGCGAGCGAGATCGCGAGCTGGCCGAGCTGATTGTGGAAGATTGCCTGCCTCACTGCTGCGATTCAATTCGCGTGGGAATAACAGGCGTGCCCGGCGCAGGCAAGAGCAGTTTGATTGAAGCATTGGGCGGATTTCTGATCGCGGAGAAGAAGGAGAAAGTAGCGGTACTGGCGATTGATCCGAGCAGCCAGATTTCCGGCGGGAGCATTCTGGGCGACAAGACACGGATGCCGACGCTGGCGGCGAGCGAAATGGCGTTTATCCGGCCGTCGCCTTCGCGCGGCATGGCTGGCGGAGTGGCACAGCGGACACGCGAGGCGATGCTGCTGTGCGAGGCGGCAGGATTCCGGAACATTCTGGTGGAGACGATCGGCGTAGGCCAGTCAGAGACCGCGGTGCACGAGATGGTGGATTTCTTTCTGCTGATCACGCTGGCGGGCGCGGGAGACGAGCTACAAGGGATCAAGCGCGGAGTGATGGAGCTGGCCGACCTTGTTGCGGTAAACAAGGCCGATGGAGCGAACATGGACGCTGCGGAGCGGGCGCGCGCCGAGGCGCAAAATGCGCTGCACTATTTTCCGGCTACGAAGTCTGGATGGGCGCCATGTGCGGTGACATGTTCTGCGCTCACGGGCGCTGGAATCAGTGAGTTATGGGAAAGCGTCCTTGAGTACGCAGCGTCGACGCGAGCCAACGAATGGTTCGCAGAGAGCAGGCGCGAGCAACAACGGCGATGGATGCACGAGATGATCGATCAATCACTGCGCCAGCGATTCGACGCTCATGCGGTGGTGCAGAAGCGCATAGGGGCGCTGGAGCGCGATGTGGCGGAGGGAAGAACGACGCCATTTCGCGCGGCGCGGATGCTGCTGGCGGCTTATTCCGATCCCGAACGCGCATGAAGGCAGGTAATCACTTCATCCAGTGCGGATTGCCACGAGGGGAGTTGCACGCCAAAACGCGCGTGGAGTTTGGCGTTCGACAAGACAGAGTTACGCGGGCGCGCGGCTGGGGCGGGGTAGTCTTTGGTCTCGATTGGAATGAGCGCTGGCGCTTTGACGCCGAGACGCTCGGATGCACGGGCGAAGATGGCCTGAGCAAAACCGAACCATGAGACAGAGCCGGCGCAAGTGATGTGGTAAAGGCCGGACCAATCTTTGGCGGCGCCAAAGCGGCCTGCTAATACACCGACGACAATCGCATAGGTGGCGCGGGCAAGCTCGATGGAAGTGGTGGGCGCGCCGAATTGGTCGTCGACGATCGAGAGGCGGTCTCGCTCTTCGGCGAGGCGCAGCATTGTAAGCAAGAAATTGTTGCCGTGCGGTCCGTAGACCCAACTGGTGCGAAAAATGAGATGACGGGCGCGGGAGTTTTGGATGGCTTGCTCGCCCGCCAGTTTGCTTGCGCCGTAAACGCTGAGCGGCGCGGGAGCATCATCTTCTGTCCAGGGCTCGTGCTTGCTGCCGTCGAAGACGTAATCCGTGGAGTAATGGACAAGGAGCGCGTTTCGCTCGGCGGCTTCTTCGGCAAGAACGCGTGGAGCGAGAGCGTTGATGGCGTGAGCCTGAGCCATATCCGACTCGGCGCGATCGACGGCGGTGTAAGCAGCGGCATTGAGAATGACGTCGGGTGCTGCGCGGCGAACGAGATCCCGCGTCTGATCGGGGTCGGCGAGATCGACAGACTCGCGATCGACAGCGACGATGGTTCCGACATCCGCGAAAATCCGTTCGAGTTCGCGACCAAGCTGGCCGGCGTTGCCAATGATCAGAATGCAGGGATTTCGCGACGGATCTGAGGCAGGAGGCTGAGTGGTCGAATCCGTCATGCGAGAGAGCTCCGGAAAGCGCGGGAGTGCACCTTCCGAATTCTAATTGGCGTGGCCTGCAGCGGAATTGATGGCCGCAGTGGGTGGCAAGCTGCGGGTTCGCGCCTTGAGCCAATTCCCCGTACAATTTAGGGAAGGGGTTCAATCTTCATGCGACGGGTTTATTGCGACGCCAATGCCACCACGCCTCTGCTGCCGGAGGTGATGGAGGCGATGCGCCCGTACTGGATGGAGGAGTTTGGCAACGCTTCATCGATTCACTTTCAGGGGCAGAAGGCCCGCAAGGCTGTGGACCATGCGCGTGAGACGCTGGCGCGGTTTTTCAACTGCCGCGAGGCGGAGGTGGTGTTCAACTCAGGTGGCACCGAGGGGGACAACACAGCGATCTTCGGGCTGCTGCGTGAAGGCGATCACCTTATTACGACGTCGATTGAGCACTCGGCTGTGCTACGCGCTGCCGAACGGGTGGCGGAGCGCGGCGTCGAGGTTACGTTTGTTGCGCCCCGAAGAGATGGGCTGATCGACCCGGAAGAGATTCGACGCGCGATGAGGCCGGCAGCGCGGTTGGGCGATTCGCGTAGAACCCTCGTTAGTGTGATGCTGGCAAATAATGAGACCGGCGTGCTGCAGCCTGTGGAGGAGATCGGCAAAATTGCGAAGGAGGCCGGGGCCTTCTTCCATATCGATGCTGTACAGGGAGCGGGAAAGGTTGTGTTTGACGTGCGGCGCTTCGACTGCCATCTTTGCTCGATCAGCGCGCACAAAATGAACGGGCCTAAGGGCGTGGGCGCGATGTACGTGCGGCGCGGAACGCCTCTGTCGCCGCTGATGGTGGGCGGGAGTCATGAACGCCGTCAGCGCGCGGGAACGGAGAACGTGCCAGGGATCGTGGGCCTTGGCAAAGCCGCGGAACTGGCGATGGAAAGCCTGGAAGATGGAACGATGGAGCGCGTTGCACGGCTCCGCGACCGGCTCGAAACGGGAATTCTCGGGATTCCAGGCACGAAATTAAATGGCACGGTAGCGCCGCGTGCGGCAAACACGACGAACATCCATTTTGAACACCTCGAGGGCGAGGCGCTGGTGATCGCACTCGACCTGAAGGGGGTTGCGGTGAGCGGAGGATCGGCGTGCCACTCGGGATCGACCGAACCGAGCCACGTGTTGATGGCGATGGGATTGGACAAGAACGCGGCGCGGGCCAGCCTGCGCTTCAGTCTGCTGAAGACTGCGACGGATGAAGATGTGGATCATGTTTTGCGCGTGGTTTCGGGGGCAGTGGAGCGATTGCGGGATCTGGCGCCGGAGGCGGCGGGAACACTTGGATAGGAAGTAGCTTTTTCGATGAAGCAGACGCAGACAATTGCGGTGGCGATGTCTGGAGGGGTTGACTCCTCGACGGCGGCGGCGATCCTCGCTCGCGAGAGCGATGGTTCGGCATCTTCGCGCAACACGGTGGTGGGGCTGACTCTGCAGCTTTGGGATCAGACGCGGCTAGCGGGCAAGCACGGCATTCCCGATGCGCCGAAGGCAGGGCGATGCTGTTCCATCGACGATGTGTACGACGCGCGGCGAGTAGCAGAGCATCTGGAGATTCCGTATTACGTGGTGAACCAGGAGGAGCGGTTCGAGCGTGACGTGGTTCGGCCGTTTGTGGATGAGTACCTGGCGGGGCGCACGCCGATTCCCTGCTCTCTTTGCAATAACCACATCAAGTTCGACCAACTACTGAGGACAGCGCGGAGTATTGGGGCGGAGCTGATCGCGACGGGCCACTATGCGGTGAATGAGTTCGACGACAAGCGCGAGCGATGGATTTTGAAGCGACCCGCGGACCTGGCCAAGGACCAGACATATTTTCTCTTTGGACTGACGCAAGATCAACTTGCGCGCACCCTCTTTCCGCTGGGGCAAATGACCAAACCGGAGGTGCGCGAGGTAGCGCGGAAGCACGGGCTGATGCTGGCGGAAAAGCCGGATTCGCAGGAGATCTGTTTTGTACCGGGCGGGGACTACAAGCAGTTCATCACGGCATACCTCGAGGAGCAGGGCGAGGCAACGCCGGAGATGGCGGGCGAGTTGGTGGCGGCGAATGGCGAAGTGATGGGACGACACGCGGGGATCCACAACTTTACCGTGGGACAGCGGAAGGGGCTGGGCGTGGCGAGTGCGACTCCGCTTTACGTAATCAACATCGATCCGGCGAATCATCGCGTGACAGTGGGCGCGGACGCAGAGCTGGCAACGCGCAGTTTGCGCGCGCGGCAACTGAACTGGATCAGCATCGCGGATCTGAGGGAACCGATGCGCGTAAAGGTGAAAATCCGGCACCGGCACGAGCCAGCATGGGCCACGCTGGAGCCGGGCGAGGTAGACGAAGCGATTGCGACCTTCGATGAGCCGCAGCGCGCAGTGACGCCGGGCCAGGCCGCGGTTTTCTACGATGGCGATGAAGTGGTGGGCGGTGGGTGGATCGTTTGAAGCTGGCCCGGCCTGACCGAAAAAGGCCAAGTGAGAACATTACTTCGGCCGTTGCATCTCGAAGCGGTCGCGAGTGCGGACGTAATTTGGCCCACCCATGCGCCCGATGGCGTTTAGCTCGTCGGGATCGATCTTGAAACCGTCGAGCAGCAACTCGAGCACATGGAAGCGCAGGACCTCGCCGAGCACGAGAATGCCGCCTCCGGGACGGTCGCTGACGGGCACAATCTGGTGAAGTCGGCACTCCATCTGCGCCTTGCTCTCGGCCACACGCGGCGGCCTCACCAGCTGACTAGCCAGGGGCGTCAGACCCGAAAGCTCGAATTCGTCGACCTCGGGCGGAACTGCAGCCGAGGTCGCGTTCATCTGCGCGGCGAACTCCTCTGACACGATGTTGACAACAAATTCGCCAGTGGCCTTGATGTTTTCGAGCGTGTCCTTATACGGACGCGGGCCAGAACCAACGGCTGTGGAGAAACAGACGACGGGTGGGTTGGAGCCGCACGCGGTGAAGTAGCTGAAGGGCGCGAGATTCCTGACGCCGGCCGCATCCACTGTGGAGACAAACGCGATGGGCCGCGGCACAATCATGCCGATCATGAGCTTGTAGACATCATTGGCCTCGATTTGGGAAGGGTCCAAGGCGCGCATTTGTCTAACCTGAATCGCAGACCT
This sequence comes from uncultured Occallatibacter sp., assembly GCA_964630985.1. GTDB lineage: Bacteria > Acidobacteriota > Terriglobia > Terriglobales > Acidobacteriaceae > Telmatobacter. The sequence continues at coordinate 2,377 of CAZVYV010000116.1, read as the reverse complement.
CAGACGAACATATCGTGATCGCCGGATCCCCGACTGGCGCGCGAATGGGACTCGGGCGCTCCGCCGCGCAGGGATTCAACGACGGCCTTTACCGAAGACAATATCGCCGAGAACTGGCGCACGGGCTTGTTGACGGCATCGGACATGAACTGGCCGGTGCGGTCCAGGGTATCGAGAACGTGGGACAACATCGAGTCAAGGCGGCTGGCCTGAACGCGCGCGCGGGCAATCATTTCATCGGCAGCGGATTGAACATCGGCGGCCTGCACGCGCAGGGAATGAGTGAGGGCGGCGAGGTCGTCGGCGGTTTGCTCCACCTTTGGCGTCAGGCGCGTTACCAGCGAGCGCGTATTGTCGATCAGCGGAGTGACCGAGGAGCGCAAGGCCTCAAGCTTCTCGTCCATGGAACGCGCAGCCTTACGCATGGCAATAAAGGCGGCCAGCAGGACGAAGGCCTGGACCAGCATGGCCAGCGCAACCAGCGCGACCAATACGAGTTGAACAGTCTGATTGTCGAGCTTTGTCATTATGTTGATCTCGCGCAGAACTCTGCGGAACTACGAATTGAATCCGGAGAACGCTGCACCGTCGAAGGCGGCGGAATGACTTCCGAAGCGTGTGCGAGCGCCCGGATCGATCAGGCTTGCGTTCTTAAGGGCACGCCTTCGCCGCCGGAAGGACGATGAGGTCTGAGGCCGAGCATAAGCCCGCTGGAAATATTGCCTCTCAGAACTCGTGCGTTTCGGGCTCACCGCTAGCGGACTTGTAGGCCTGACGTCCCGCATCAACGGCCGCGGTAACGCGGGTGGATTGATCGGCAACCAGATTCTTTCCGCGCTCCACGAATTCTTCCCACTGTGCTCTTCCGCGATCGACGTATTCGCCAACCTGCTCCTTGCCCCGATCGACCATGGCGCTCACGTTTTCCGCAGCTTCGCGCGTACGCGCGCGCAGATATTCCGCGCTCTCGCGTGCTCCCGAGGCGATGTCTTCACGCGTCTCTTTGCCGCTCTTTGGCGCATAAAGGATACCGACCAGAGCGCCGACGCCTAATCCGGCCAAGAACCAAGCCAAGCCGTAAGATTTGCTGTCTTCTGCCATGATGAAACCTCCTCTTTCACCGCACTCAATGAATGATTGAGCCTACCAAACCACTCCAGTCTACCGCAAACGGGCCAGTGCAGCAGATTGGACAGCTGTTGATTCTGCAAAATCACTTCCTAAAGCCGGAGAAATCCCGCGGGTTTTCTTTTCGACTGGGAGTGACCGCACGAGAACCGAGTGCCGAAAGCGAACCAACTCCTATCCATTGGATGCGCCGCGACGATGCGGAGTCATCCGCCCGAGGCGGAGTTGCGGGCAAAAACTTCAGCGAAATGGAAGGCTTTGCGGCTGGTTAATTGCGCGATTTGCTCGCGGCAGCTGAAGCCGTCGGCGACGATGACTGTGGACGGGCCAGCAGATTGAACGGCAGGGAGTAGACCCTGGTTTGCGATGGTCTTAGAAACTTCAAATTTGCCGGCTTCAAAGCCGAACGGCCCAGCCATTCCGCAGCAGCCAGCCTGGATAAGCTCGACGTCTGCCCCGGCCGCGCGGAGAAGCGCGACTTCACTCGACGGGCCGCCAAAGACAGCCTTGTGATGGCAGTGACCGTGGATCAGAAAGCTTTTGCCAGCGAGGCGGCCAGCGGCAAACTGCGGCGCGCGCTCGGAAAGCCAGTTGGAGAGCAACCAGATGTTTTGGCTGAGGCGTTTCGCGTGGGGAACGTTTGGGAAGAGTTCCAGCAACTCGTCCTTAAAAACGCTGGCGCAACTTGGTTCAAGAAAGATGAAGGGCAAGCCGGCCTCGATTTGTGGCGCCAAGCGGCTGAGCACGCGCGCGAGATAGTTGCGGGCTGCACCGAGAAAACCGAAATCGTAGAGCGGGCGGCCGCAGCAGATGTGGCCGCGAGGGATCTCAACTTGAAATCCGGCTTCAGTAAGGATCGCTTCGGCCGCGAAGAGGGCTTGCGGATGGTAGTAGTTGTTCCACGTGTCAGGCCACAGCAGGACCACCTGCGGTGGGGCAGACCTTTGGACGAGATTCGTGGGGATTGTTCGCGTCTTTTGATAGCTTTTCCCGGCCAGGCGCGGCAAGTGGCGCTCGCGGGCAACGCCGGCGACGCGCTTGACGAGAGGACTGGTGAGCGGGCCAGTGAGGATGGCATTGGTGAGCGAAGGGGCGAGCGAGCCGTAGCGGGCAAGGCGATCGGCAAAGCCAAAGATGTAGTGGTGGCGCGGGTGCAGACGGCCTTTGTAGTGTCGCGCAAGGAATTCTGATTTGTAGGCAGCCATATCCACCTGAACCGGGCACTCGGATTTGCAGGCCTTGCAACTCA
>CAZVYV010000115.1:0-8944 GCA_964630985.1 uncultured Occallatibacter sp. | reverse complement strand
CGGATTTCTCCTCCGGCCACTATCTCCGCAACTACAAAGGCAAGTGCGAGAACCCCCACGGCCATAACTACAAGGTCCGTGTCACGCTGGCCGGCGCCACGCTCGACGAGGCCGGTCTGCTCCTCGACTTCAAGCTCTTGAAACAGGTGCTCCGCCCCGTCATCGATCGCATCGACCACCAGATGCTCAACGACCTTGAGCCGTTCACGACGCTCAATCCCTCGGCCGAGAACATCGCCAAATATTTCTACGATGAGACCAATGGCCAACTCGCCGGAATGACCGCGGGCCGCGTGCGCGTTAAAGACTGCACCATCTGGGAGACCGACACCACCACGGCCACCTATTTCGAATAGCTGCCAGGATTATTCAGGCCGGGAAGGCCGGCGGGGTCGCGCAAGTGCTTCTTGGCTATCTCCTCGATCTCCGGCTCCGTGAGCGCAGAAAGATCCGCAGTCTCAACGGCGATCACCCGCGGAAAAATCTCTCGATGACGGGTCTTCAGGTACTCGTTCAGGAATTCGGCCGCGTTGCTCGTTCCCGTCGCATGACCAATCAGGATGATCGCTTCGGCGTGAACAAGGTCCCCCACAATCTCCTCGTAGAACGAAGTTTCCTCAGGCGTGCGCTCGCCCTTGTAATGCGCTTCCTTGCGGTGGATCAAGTGTCGATGGAACCCAAAGGGATCGTAGGGCTTGGCGTCGACTTCATCTTCAGGCACGCTGCTGCCTGGGTCGTGGTAGACGCGGGCCATGCGATGGTCGATGACCACAACCATTCGCCCGTGCGGGTAGGCTCCGGCCGGTTTTCCCTCGACGCCTGCTTCTCTCAGAAACTTGCGCAGCCGCGAAATCTCTTCCACATCGAGATTGTGGCCACTGCCGCGTTTGAACAAGCCTTTTTGTGAGCCGACTTCGAAGAGAAACTCGTCGTTCCCGTGCGGCTCGACCTTTCCGATTTGCCCAATCAGATCCACGACGGAACTCCAACTGAGATCGCGCGGCAGCTTTCCGCTGAGCAGTCTATCCAGGAGTTCTTTGTGGTCGCGTCGCAGGTGTCCATTCATGCATCCAGTATCGCACCGGTCAGGAACCAAGGTGCTTTGGTTTTCCACGCGCATCGGGATGCCATCAACGGAAAAGCTTTGCCGGCGCCGTTCTCGGTCCACTAGTTCATCTGGCTCGACTTCGATTGCAGATACTTGTCGAATGGAATTTCGAAGTAGAAGAGCTCCTTGCCGTCCGCATCGCGCAAGTCATGGAGATAGAGCTTGGCTCCCATCAGCGGCTCCTTCAAGCCGGAGACGTCGTAAAACAGGAAGCCGGCGCGCGTGGTGTGCGGTTCCACTGCCAGGGCCGAGTATTCGAAGGTGTTAAAGTCTTCCTCGATCTCCTTGATGCTGCCCTTTGGCTTCACATGAAGCGGCGGCAGCGGAGCAGGCAAAGGAATCTTTGACCCCTGCCGCTCCTTCAGCGTCATCATCCGCTCCACGTCGTCCGGCTCGGCGGCGCGAATCCGGTCGCCCTCCGCCGTCTCAAACAGAATCCGCGCATCGATGAGCGAAATGGGCCGGTCGCCAAGGTTGGTCACAATGAGCCGAATCGGCATCACATCGTGGCCCAGGTAATCCACGCGGAAGATGGACTCTTTGTCCCTTGTATCGTAGGGCTCGGCGGCGATGGCCACGTGCTCCTGCTGATGAATCTCCATCGCTGGGAACGAAGTGGCCGGCTGCACCGGCGGCGGCGTGCGATCGCTTGCCGTAACAGGCAGCGCAAACCAAAGCAACAACAACGGGATTCCCCGCAATATTTTCATCGCGCTCAACTGTATCATTCCAGAACTGGATGCCCTACGATTAGACCTGCAGAAAACCGGTTCGTTTACGCATGATCCTTTTTTTCTACAACCTTGCCCTGTTCGTAGCCCTCATTGCGGGCACGCCCTGGTGGCTGTGGCGCATGGCCACCACCCGCAAATACCGCGAGGGGCTCGTGGAGCGCCTGGGGCGCGTTCCGCGCAGACTCGTTTCTGACTCTCCGCTGGCTTATCGCCCGCTTATCTGGCTTCATGCCGTCTCCGTTGGAGAGGTTCTCGCCATCACGCGCCTGGTCAAAGAGCTTGAATCTGCGTTACCCAATTATTTCGTCGCAATCTCCACCACGACGCGCACCGGTCAGGCTCTGGCGCGCGAACGCTTCGATCCGAATCGCGTCTTCTTTTGCCCGCTCGACCTACCCTGGGCGGTTCGCGCTTATCTCAACGCGCTCCAGCCGCGCCTTCTCATTCTCGTGGAAACCGAGTTTTGGCCGAATCTGCTCCAAGGCTGTTTTAGCCGCGACATTCCCGTCGCCGTCGTCAACGCCCGCATCTCCAACCGTTCATGGCCGCGCTATCGCAGGCTCCGCCCCTTCTGGCGTCCGCTGCTCTCGCGTATCAGCCGCATCCTCGCTCAAAGCCAGATCGACGCCGACCGCCTTCTCGCGCTCGGCTGTCTGCCCGATCGCGTATCCGTCGCCGGCAATCTCAAATTCGACGTGCGTGTCCCTCAGGAAACCGAAGTCACGCGCTGGTTGAAGTCGATGTCCGCCGGTCTGCGCTTCGTTGTCGCCGGCAGCACGCTCGAGGGCGAGGAGTCCGCGCTCATGGATGCATGGCCCCGCCTCGTTGCCACTGACCCGCAACTTGTCCTCATCCTTGCGCCGCGTCATCCTGAGCGCTTCAGCGCCGTCGCGACCCTTCTCGATAAAGCCGGCGCTCTCTGGACCAGGCGTTCCAGTTGGACCTCTGAGTCATCGCCTGCGCGGCACGCGCTTCGCCCGCTCCGGCCCGGTGAAATCGTCCTTCTCGACACCATCGGAGAACTGGCTTCTGTGTACTCGCTGGCCTCGGTTGCATTTGTGGGTGGCAGCCTCGTTCCCGCGGGCGGCCACAATCCTCTGGAGCCCGCCCAGTTCGCGGTCCCCATCGTCATGGGCCCGCACTACGCCAATTTCGCTGCCATTACCGACAGCCTCCGCAACCATGATGCGCTTCGTATTACCGAAAAAGTCGATTTGGCCTCGAACCTGATTGAACTCCTCAGCAATCGCTCCGCCGCCAGAGCAATGGGCGCGCGCGCCAAGGAGGTTTTCAACGAGCATGCCGGCGCCACCGATCGTGCGGTCGAAGCCATTCGCGAGTTGCTCGGCGCAGATTCCACCCGGGAGCGCACGCCATGAGCTCCACATCCGCCGCGCGCCCGCTCCTTTGGCCTCTCGTTCCGGCTTACCGGCTCGCTCTCGCGCTGCGCGATCTTCAGCTGCGCACCGGTCTCAAACCCATCCGCCGTCTGCGCTGGCCTGTCGTCAGCATCGGCAATCTCTCCACCGGCGGAGCAGGGAAGACGCCGCTCACGATCGCTCTAGCGAAGGCCCTTACTGCGCGCGGCCTGCACGTCGATGTGCTCTCGCGCGGCTACGGTCGGCGGGGCTCCGCCCATCCACTCTTGGTTGATTCCAGGGGGACAGCGCAGGACTTCGGCGACGAGCCGCTCCTCATCGCACGCGAATCTCAAGTTCCCGTTTATGTCGCCGCCGAACGCTACGAAGCTGGCCTGTCGGCCGAACGCTCCGCGGAAGCGCAGTCAAAAGCGCCGCGAGACGCTGAAGAAAGTCCCGGACTTAAAGCTCACATCCTGGACGACGGCTTTCAGCACCGTCAACTCGCCCGCGACATCGACGTTCTGCTCCTAAGCCGCCGCGATCTTAACGACCATCTTCTTCCCGCCGGAAATCTGCGTGAGCCACTGTCCGCGGCGCTGCGCGCGCAAGTGATTGCGATTCCCGCAGACGAACCCGAAGTTGAAGCGCAACTCAAATCCATGGGCTGGCAGGGAATTTTCTGGCGCCTGCACCGCCGCATGGAAATCCCTCAACTGGACGGCCCCTTCGCTGCCTTCTGCGGCATCGCGCGCCCCGATCAATTCTTCCACGGCCTCGAGTCTGCAGGTGTCACGCTCGCCGCCCGCACCGTTTTCGCCGACCACCACGACTACACAGCCGCCGACCTGGCTCGCATCCAATCCACTGCCCGCGCCGCCGGAGCCAAAGCTCTCCTCACCACAGAAAAAGACCGCATCCGCCTCGGAGGACTGACCGCCACTCTGCCGATCCTCACCGTCCAGCTCCGCATCGAGATCGAAGATGAGTCCGCCGCAATCGATTGGCTCATCGATCACCAGCGCGGTCCCCGATAGCTCCGAAGCTCTAGCCCAGCCGATCGCCGCGAAAGCCCCTGAACGACCTGATAGCCAGCACGATGAATGCAACCAGGACGACAAGCTGTGTTGCTCCGAAAGCCGGAGACGATTGCGTGGGAGCGATGGCTTTGAGGGCCGGCACCTTAGCAAAAAGCTGCGCGAAGAGCACGAAGACGTTGAAGTAAAGCGCGAGAGAAGCACACACGACGTATGTCCCGCGCCAACCGCCGGCCAGTTTGCCGCCGTAGAGCGCGATTGCAGCCAGCAACACGACAATCATCGACAGAATGCCCAGAACGATTGCAGGCGTCATACCGTGAAACGGAAACAGGAATCCGGTGATGTTGGTGAGCGCGGTCGTAGCGAGAAAGAATCCAGTCAAGCCTGAGAGTTTATTTCCGGCCAGCGCGAAAATCGCAACGAGGCCAGTCGCAATTCCTGCGAGGCTTAGAATCACGTGCACAATCGTGAACGCATGGATGCTCATACCGAGGATCATGGAGGTACTCCTTCGAGGAATGTTTTTGGGGAGAGTCCGGACATCCGGAAAGCTTCGATGGTAATGTGCCACCGCGGGTGTGGCAACACGAGCGAACGATTCTTTCGAGCAGCCGCCTACATCCGCTCGTCCACCGTGATCCACGGCGAAGGATAAACAGGCCTAATGTATTCGGTCCGCGGCCGGATTAGCCGGTAGTCACGGAGCCTCAAATCGCGAGCGCGCCTCGCCTGACTCGTGCCGTGACTCCGCGCTTCGTCCATCTACCAGACAATCCTGTAAAGATTGCCGTGGTTGTCCACGCCGACTGCAACGTAGTTGTCCAGCGATTCAACCTGAAGGACGGTCCCCTTGTCACCGGTAAAGGTTCCGCGCAAGATCTTGTTGCCCGCAACATGGGCAGCATAGTAACCCGGCCCGTTGACCAGATCCCACGCAGCGGCCAAACTCGTCTTGGGCGAATTGCTGTCAGGGGTTCCAGATGTCTGCGAATCCGAAGACGAAGCATTCACCCAGTCGCACTTTCCCTTCAGCGTTTCTCCGTCGGTATAGGTCCAGGACTTGACCCGCCCAAAATCGGACTTGATGGAATACCCGTACGTGCCTCCACCCTTTGAGCCCTCGAAGAACGGTCCTGGCGCCTGCAATTCCAGTGGTCCGCGCACGGGATCCAGTTGTTGCGCAAGACAGCGTCCGGCGGGGAGGGCCATCACAGCCACAGCGAACGCAATGCCAATCCGTCTCATCACGTTTCGACAGGCAAATTTCTGTTTGCCGCTGATAAGGGCACTTCGCGCCGATTCCGCTTTCATCGCAGAAAACCTCCCAATGAGAGTGGATGCTATCTGGTCGCGGCTGAAGATCGCATAAACGGCCTGGCCCACGGCCACAGGCGCACTGCGCGGGCGATTAGAGCCGCTCTTCCACCGGAATCCACGGTGATGGATACACCGGCCCAATGTACTCGGCGCGTGGCCGAATCAGCCGGTTGTCGTCCAATTGCTCGATCACATGCGCGGCCCATCCGGCGATGCGGCTCACGGCAAAGATCGGCGTGTAGAGATCGATATCGATGCCCAGCGTTGCGTACGTCGAAGCGGAATAGAAATCTACGTTGGCATTCAGTTTCTTGTCCTGATTAATGTAGAGCTCGATTGCCCGCGACATCTCATACCACTTGGGCTGCCCAGCATCCTTGCCCAGCTGCTCGCTCATCTTGCGCAGGTGCGTGGCCCGCGGGTCTTCCGTCTTGTATACGCGATGCCCGAATCCCGAAATCTTCTGCTTCGCCGCCAGCATGTTCCTCACGTACTCCACCGGATCGGCGCCCTGCTTGTCGATGGTCAACAGCAACCGCATCACGCCTTCATTCGCGCCGCCGTGCAGCGGGCCCTTCAGTGCGCCGATGGCGCCTGTAATTGCGGAGTGGATGTCGGAGAGGGTTGCGGCGATGACGCGGGCTGCGAATGTGGAGGCGTTTAATTCGTGGTCGGCATGAAGAATAAGTGCAATATCCAAAGTTCGAGTGGCCGTCTCTGAAGGCTTTTCCCCGTTCAGCATCCACAGAAAATTCCCGGCATGCGTCAGCGAGCGATCGGGCGGCACAATCTCCTTGCGCTTTCGCAGCCGGTCGTAAATCGCCACAATCATCGCAATCTGCGCGGTCAGGTTGTAGGACTTGCGGACATTCGCGTCGTGCGAATTGTCCTTTTCGTCGGCATCGTAGAAACTCAGCGCCGAAACCGTCGTCCGCAGCACTTCCATCGGTGTGGCCGATGTGGGAAAGCTGCGCAGCATGTCGATCACCCGCTGATCGAGCGACCGCGCCAGCGCCAGCTGCGATTGGAACTCCCGCAATGCCAGCGCATTTGGCAGCATGCCGTTCCAGAGCAGGTAGGTGCATTCTTCGAAAGTCGAGTGCTCGGCCAGCTCATGAATGTCGATGCCGCGGTACGACAGGATGCCCGCTTCTCCGTCGATCCAGCAGATGCCGGAGTTCGCGGCGACAATTCCTTCCAGGCCCTTTCCTGCGACAGCAGTCGACATAGCCTTAACTTCTCCCCTTTTTCTTGTGGCTGTTTGGCCAGTGTAGTGGAGTTCCGGGCAGCCTAAGAATCTCCCGGCCCCGAAATATGCAGTAAAGATGTTTATAACGTAGCCGTTCCATCCTTGTCACGGAAGGTGGGACGCCAGCCGCCGCCAGAGCAGGTTACCGATGTGCCCGAAAGCGCGCTCATTCCCCAACCGCCCGATTTATCCTGTAGATTCACCAAGCGAACAGATTGGAAAACCCAGCTCCTATTGGGGCATTCCAATCAGTAACATTGTGAATTACGGGGATTTCCGGATCGACTGAGACAATTTCCCCTTTCTGCGGCGTCTAACCGGACTAGATACCGCGATTACGCTGGGCCCATTAAGCCGGGCATCGTTTGCATCACACTGAATGCCCGTCGACGAAAGGTAAAGCATGAGTGAAATTGAAGAAGCTCCCCGAACGTATTCCGGCGCTTTGTTGGCGGCAATCGCCATCGCATTGCTGGCCGCTGTTGGAAGCCTGGTTTGGTGCTTCACTCTGACCAACAAGCTCAGCACCGCACAGACAGAGCTGGCCGATTCCAAACAGCAGGACACCCAGTTGGCCGCCGAATTGCGCGAGACCAACGCCCGGCTGAAGGTGGCTACGGATGAACTCGGCAAATCCGTCGGCCTGACGCAGAAGGAATTGGACGAGCGCGCCCAGGCCATCGTTGCGCGCGAGGAAGCGGATGAGACCGCGGAGAAGCAGACGGCGCAGCAGGTCAACGGAATTTCGACCGACCTCACCAACGTGAAGACGGACGTGGGCGGCGTGAAAACCGACCTCACCAAGACGCAGGGCGACCTGGCCAACACCAACAGCGAGCTCCAATCCGTGAAAGGCGACTTGAGCGGTACCAACAGCGTCATCGCTCGCAACCACGATGAGCTGGTCACCCTTGAGCACAAGGGCGATCGCAACTTCTATGAGTTCTCGCTTGATAGGGGACAGAAAAAGCCGGTCGGCACGGTTTCGCTTGAATTGAAAAGGACCGACGCCAAGCACAACAAGTTCACGCTCGACATCTATGCTGACGACAAAGTGTACGAGAAGAAAGACCGCAACGTAAACGAGCCCTTGCAGTTCTACAGCGGCAAGGACCAGGCCCTTTACGAAATCGTCGTCAACAACATCAATTCAAGAAATGAAATCGCGGGCTATCTCTCCACGCCGAAGGGCGCGCCCGTTCCGCCTACTGTTCAGTAATCGCAACCTGGGGCGCGACTGTCAGGGCGGGCTGGTAACGGAAACTGAAGGTGTAGTCCAGCTTCTTGCGCGCGTCCCAATCTTGCTTCGACATTTTGAACGCCGAAACAAAAGTTCCCTCAACCGTCTGCCCGGGATTAATCGTCGTATCCAGCGGCGATAGCGGAGCGTTGTGCGGCACGGGAATACTCGGATACGCGACAAAGATCCGCTCATAGTCGCCCGTGTTGGCCGCGTAGCTCGAGTGGATGCCGTCGGCGAGCGTGGCGTTCGTCAGTACATTCGCCAGGTAGAGCGGATGATTGGTATGGTTCGTGAGCTTGACCTGGGTGAAGACCATCACCTGGTCGACCTCTTCTTTGGGCATCGGCGCCCCACTGGCATCGAGCCCCGACGTCTCCGTGTGTTGCGGATGCGCCCAAATCGCCACAATCTCTCCCGACGCGATGGGCGGTGTCCGCTCCATGAACACGTAGGTCCCGATGGCGATGCTCACCACAACGGTCGCTGCGATGGTCGCCCACACCACGTGACTGGACCCTTTGGTCAGCTCTTCGCCCAGCGCGGCGTCGTCCACTCCGGCTGCATCCTGTTGTAGCAAGCTCATGGCGACCTCACCTCATTGCGCCTAATGTTAATCCCAATCGATCACAATTAGCCAAGCCTTCCCCCGCCTGGCCACAATCCTTTTGTGCTCAGGGCTGGTGACCTTTGGGGGATGGGGGTCAAGTTCCGCAGCAGCGGCCACGGCATCAAGCCCGCGCCCGCAAGCCCTTCAGAAAGCCGTCAGCCTCCCGCGTGTTCAGCAAGTCCTTGGCCGTAAGCCACGCTCGCCGCAACTGCTTCGCGCCGTAGACCATCTTCCCCAGGTTGCGGCTGTCGTGCGAGTCCGACGACATGACGATCTTGCAGCCCAATT
>CAZVYV010000114.1:0-9022 GCA_964630985.1 uncultured Occallatibacter sp. | reverse complement strand
GCGGCCATTCCGTTCAAGCGTCAAGCGGGGATGCAGAGAACAGAGAACAGAGAACGGAGAACGGCAGCAGAGGATGGTGGACGGTCTTCACAGGGCGCTGTTGGCTGCGAGGCTGACGGCCATGGCGTCAAGCGACAAGGAACGCAATAAGTTGCGGCGCATGCCTTGCTCCACCTGGACGAGGGCGCGAGCGGCGGAGTCGATCCAGTCAATGGTAAGGCCCTCAGCGAGACGGGTCAGCTCGGCGGCGATGTCAATGTTGCGGATGAGCGAGGGCGTGCCGGCCACGATGAGGAGTAGATCTTCAACGAGGCTGGAGAGAGCACGGAGGAGATTGACGGTCTTCTCCTGGCCGTCGGCGCCGGCGCGATAGCTTTCGGTGGCGTGGAAAAGAGCGGAGTAGTCCGGCTCACGAGTGGCTGTGCGGAGAATAACCAACGCGTCTTCGCGGACAGCGAGGTATGCGTCGAGATCGAGCGAGAGAGCGCGGCCGACTGCGCCCATGGCCAAACGGGCGACAAGAGAACGGTCCTGCGGCTTGAGCTCTGTGCGACGGCGGGCGAGAAGAGACTCGAGCTCGGCGACGGGCAGCGCGCCGAGACGGTGAATGAGCGAGCGGGAGCGAATGGTGGGAAGAAGCTCCTGCGGATTCTCCGTGAGCAAAATCAGCGACGTGTGATCGGGCGGCTCTTCGAGCAGCTTGAGGAGGCTGTTGGCTGCCTCTTTCATGAATGCGGACGACGTGAAGATGGTGAAAGCGCGCTTGGCCTCGGCGGGCGGGCGGTAGAAAGCGACGTGAATGGCCTGGCGGACCTGGCCGAGCTTGATCATGAGCTGAGGCGGATCGGGCGGAATGACCAGAACGTCGGGGTGCGTCTGAATGAGGATGCGCGTCTCGCGCTTGTCGGTTTCACGCAGATCGTCGCGGGCGTCGACGGCTTCATCGACCAGTGTTTCGAGATCGGCGGAGCCGGCGATTCTCACGCAATTCGAGCAGACGCCGCAGAAGTCGGGCAGGCCATCGGATTCAGCGGGGTTGAGGCAGTTGACGGCCTGGGCGAGCATCAGGGCGAGCGTGTACTTGCCCGCGCCGCGCGGGCCGGCCAGGATCATGGAGTGAGGAAAGCGGCCGGAGCGAATGCTTTCGCGCAGGTGCGTGACGGTCGCCGTGTTGCCGAGGAAGTCCTGGAATCCCACGGATTGAGAGTAACAGCGCGCGGCGGACCGAGAGTCGTGAACCGTGGATCGTGAGTGTTGGGTCGTGAAACGTGAGTCGCATGAAGGGCCGGGACCGAGGGGCAGGGTAGCAAGGGAGCCGGAATGTGCGGGTGAGGACGCCCGCACGACAGCCGGCGAGTCACCCCGCGGACGTGGACCTGTCCGTGGGGACCCCGGCCAGAGGCCGGCGGTACAAAGAGCCCGTGGATCGTAATTCGTGAGTCGAGAGTGAAAGGGTAAAGAAGTGAAACAAGAGTAAAGGAATGAGTTAGTTAAGGAGCGAAAATGCCCCGGTTGCAAATGAGCAGACAGCATATTGATTCTAAAGGAGTTGTTTGCCTTCAATGTGACATAATTTGATGCATTTTCTCGGATTCTCAGAGGCGTGTTTACTGATTCTAAAAGAGTTAAGTGGCGAATATTTGGCGAAATGTGCTCATATTTTTTATTTCATCATTTTCTCGCGTTTTCATGCCGGAAAGATGAGGGGCTTGGATCGCGAGATAGATGGCCTGATGGGACACACGCGGGCCGGATTCCGCGCTGACATGAAAACGCAGGATTGCGTCGCGATCTGGCTGGTTGGCTACGCTTGCGCGTGATGGCATGCTGGCAGGTTGGCTGCATATGAGACCAGTGTAGCCAAGGCGGAGAATTAATCGGCAAACTTCATGAGACAGGGACCAGGGGCTAGGGTCCATGGAAAGAACAACTTACGGGAGGCCCGAACATTTATTTTGGGTGTGGGGGCTTGACACGTTCGGAGCCGGGGCCAAAGTTACTGCAAAATCTGTCAATGACACTTGACAGGCGTTGCAATTGGATGTAATGTTTCCTTGTCATTAAGTAAAGGAGACACGTCATGTTGAGTACGATGAAGAGTCCCACGCGGCGGCGGTTTGTGCGCGCCAGCTTGGTGAGCGCCGGGTTGGTTGTGCTGCTCGCATTGGGCGCCTGCGCCGCGTTTCGGTTTTGGCATTTGGAGGGCTTGCCGGCTTATGCCGTGGCGGTGCTGCCTGCGCTTCCGATTCTGTGGTTCCTCGTGGAGATGGGCAGGTTCCTGGCTGTGGAGAAGGACGAGTTCCAGCGAAACATCCTCATCCAGTGCGTTCTGGGCGGTACCGGGGGAACGATGGCCACTACCACGGTCTGGGGGTATCTGGAAGACTTCGCCCACGCGCCGCACCTCGATCTGGTTTATGTCTATCCGATCTTCTGGTTGTTCTTTTTGCTTTCGTACCCGGTGGTCAAGCTGAGGTACAAGTGACCGCCGTGCGTGCTCTTGGACAACAGCTCTTTCGGTATCACTGATCAAAGGAAGGAAATCATGAATGTTCGCGTGGGCAGTCCGGCGAAATATCGATTTGAAGACCGGTGTTTTTTCGTTGTCGTGCCCTTATTTGTCCTGGACGCAGTTCTTGGGATTTGGGGATTTCATTACTACCACCTTCATCCGGCAGGCTCTTTGGCCGTGCTCTGTGCCGCTGTGCAGTCGTCGCCGATCATCGCATTCATTCTCATCCTCGGTTTGTACCTGGCCGAGGAGAAGGATGAGTTCCAGAAATCCGTTCTCGCTCAATCCATGCTCTGGGCCATCGGAGCAACCCTGGCTGTGACCACATTCTGGGGAAGCATGGAGAAGTTCAGTCAAGCTCCACACATGGATATCGCGTGGGTTCAGTTCCTGTTCTGCGCGGTCATGATCGTCGCTATCGCAGCCAACCGCTGGAGGTACAGATGAGAAACCGCCTGAAGGTTCCGCGCGCGAATTGTGCAGCCGGCGAAATGCGAAAGGGGGCCGATTGTGACTGATCGAATCAAGAATCTTGCAAGATATCGCATGGAAGACCGAACGCTCTTCATCGGGATGCCGTTGCTGGTGGCGAATATCGCTTTGGCGTCTTGGGGGTTCGGCTATCGCCATCTGCACATGACGGGTGTTTGGGCTTGCCTTCTCGCCGTTGTGTTCGCACTCCCGAGTCTCGCATTCGTTGCCATTTTCGGCTTCTACCTGAAAGAGGAGCAGGACGAGTTTCAGCGGAATCTCTGGGTCCAGGCGTTGGTGTGGGGCATTGGGGCGACGGTGACGATCACTTCCTTCTGGGGAACGCTGGTGGAGTTCGAAGTGGTGAAGGGTCTGAAGCTGATGTTTGTCTTTCCGCTGTTTATGCTCATCACGTGCATTGCCAGGCTCGTGCTCAGGCTGAGGTACCGATGAAAAACCGGCTGAAAGTCTTGCGCGCGGAGAGGGACTGGTCGCAGGGAGATCTGGCCCAGCGGCTGGAGGTGTCGCGGCAGAGCGTGAATGCCATCGAGACGGGGAAGTTCGATCCCAGTTTGCCTCTGGCGTTCAAGCTGGCGCGGCTGTTTGAGAGGCCTATCGAACAGATATTTTCCGACGAGGAAGAGCAGCGGAGTGAGCCGGCAATTCTCTCGTCCTCTTCATGAATTTAACCGCAGCGGCATGAGGTAATCCGAGCCGCACACCGCACAGATTGGAGACCGATGAAAAACGCAATCGTACTCAAATTCGCAATCATTGCAGCGGCAGCGCTGGCGCTCTCGCCGCTCTGCCGCTCGCAAGCGCAAATCGCCGGCGACTGGCTGGGAACGTTGAATGCCGGAGGCACCCAACTCCATCTTGCCCTGCACATCAAGGCAGCCGAGGACGGAAGCCTGACGGCGACCCTAGACAGCGTGGACCAGGGTGCCTACGGGATTCCGGTGACCACAATCGCGCTTAAGGATTCGAAACTCAACCTCGCCGTCGATGCCGTGCACGGGACTTACGAAGGCACGGTCAACAAAGACGCGACCGAGATTGACGGCACATGGACGCAGGGTATTCTGCTCGATCTGACCTTCAAACGTGGGCATGCCACGCTGGCCCCGGCAGCGGCGAGGCCGGCGGCGCCGTCCGACATCGACGGCTCCTGGAAAGGCACGCTGGATGCCGGCGGCACTGAACTGCGCATCATCTTCAAAATCGTCAACACGCAGGATGGTCTGACGGCGCAGATGCAAAGCCCCGACCAGGCCCCTATCTGGATTGCGGCGTCCTCGGTGACCCGCACCGGCGACACGCTCACCATCACCCTGCAGGGGCTTGGAGTCATATTCACGGGTAAGATCGGCGCCGACAAGGGGACCATCGACGGCACATTCACGCAGGGCGCAGCCAATCTTCCGTTGCTGCTGAAGCTGGCTAAGAGTTGAATTGAGCAAGCTGGCTTTCCCACCCTAAAGTTCGCTGGCGAGCAGCGAACTTTAGAATGGGGCACCCCATTCTGTGGCGGATTTTCCGAGTGCGAACCCCGGTCCCCGGATGCGAGGGACCGTGGGCACCTGGCGGCGAGTTAGAGAGTCGGCGGAGTACACGAGGCCCGTGGCCGGTCCTCGAAGAGTTCCCCTCATGGGCTAAAGCCCTCGTTCATCTTGCGGCTCATTCGGCATGGCTAAAGCCAAGCCCTGATACAAGGCTGCATGGGTTCGCGGTATCCCATGTCCCAAAATCGGGACATGGAGCACCCAATGCTCGCGCTGGGTGTAGATCGCGAGAAGCAGCAGCAGATCCTTCGGCTTCGCGGGGCGCCCGCAGATGCGGCCCGCCCCGCTCAGGATGACACCACGATTCGTGAAGGCGCGAGGAATTCACGGTTGCGATCCGGTGTGGCTGCTGTAGACTTGCCGGGTCAGACATTCCCCTAGCATCGCTGACTAAATCACGACAGGAGAAAGCAAATGAACACTAGAGGTTGGAGTGTTTTCACAGGTTTGTGCGGGGTCGCAGTGTTCGCGCTGAGCGCAGTTCCATCGCGAGCGCAGGCGACAGAGGTCAAAGAGAAACCACCGATGTACTCCTATGTCGCAAACTGGCAGTTCCCGCGGGAGCGCTGGGGCGACGTGTCGAGGATCAACGACGTGGACAAGACGATTTTCGATGCGGCGCTCGGCGATGGGACCCTTGTGGGCTATGGCTACGATGCGAACCAGGTGCACACGGTGGATGGCGAATCGCACGACACGTGGTGGTCGTCGATGTCGCTGGCAGGGCTGATGAAGGTGCTGGACAAAGTGAGAGCGCTGCCCCCGGCCGATACGCCGATTTCGCTCAATCCGACCAAGCACTGGGACCTTGTCCTCGTGAGCCGTTATTACAACTGGAAGCCGGGCGCGTATACGGGCGCGTATGTGAACGTGGCGATGTACCAGTTGAAGCCGACTGCGGACGACGATGCGGTGGAGACACTGAGCAAGGGCGTGGTTGTGCCGATGCTGGAAAAGATGCTGGCTGACGGGACGGTTCTGGAATACGAAGTTGATACCGAGGCCATCCACACTGACGCGCCTGGATTGTTTGCGATTGTCTACGTAACGCCACAGGCGGAAGGCATCGATGCGGTGCGCGCGGCGATCAGGGGCGCAGGGCACGACAATCCACTGATCAGTCCGGCATTCGATTCCTACGTCGACTACAGCCAGCATCGCGATGAGCTGCTGAAGGGGAACGGGGCGTACAAGTAGAGACTGCGGAGTTAGCGGAGTTCGTGCTGATCATGCAAAAGAAAATCAAATGCAGATCCCTCGGCTCCGCTTACCCCACAATAGCTTCGCTATTATGGGGCCCCAAGCCGCTCCGCTCGGGATGACACTTCAACGGTGGGGTTAGCGGAGTTGGGCGATCCCACCCTAGCGACAAGGACAAGAACGTCGCGAGGGTGGGGCACCCACCGAGTCAGTGAACAGGCCCCTTTGCGGGGCCGTTTCTTTTTGCGGGAGCGGGTGAAAAACAACCGCAGATGCATCGACTCCTTTGGGCGCGCAATCGCTACCGATTGCGCGCCCAACTTCGCTCAGGATGACACTGTCGAGGTGGGTGGGGTTCATGCTAGCCCACCCTGATTGTTTGCACATGCAATCAATCAGGATGGGGCAACGATCTGTCGGAGGCGAAGCGCAGTCATTTGCCGGTGTAGATGACATGCCAAATGGAGCGTGAGCCGTCATCGGAGACGAAGAGCGAGCCATCGGGAGCGACAGCAACACCGACGGGACGGCCCCAGACATCGCCATCAGCGCCCCCGACGGTGAAGCCGGTGAGGAAATCTTCGTACTCGCCGGTGGCATGACCGTTGTGCATGGGAACCCGAATGACTTCGTAGCCCGCACGCTGATTGCGGTTCCAGGAGCCATGCTCGCAAGCGAAGCCGTCGCCTTTGAACTCGGCGGGAAATTGCGAGGCCTCGTAGAAGGTGAGCTCAAGCGAAGCGAAGTGAGGCTCGAGAAGAACGTCGGGCGTGATGACCTTGGATTTGAGCTCGGGGTGCTTGCCCTCGAGACGCGGATCCTGGTGGCCGCCTGCAGGGCCGCCCATGTAGAACCAGGGCCAGCCGTAGAAGCCGTGCTCTTGCACATGGGTGATGTAATCGGGGACGAGGTTGTTGCCGAGAGCGTCGCGCTCGTTGGTGGAACACCAGAGCTGGCCGGTGGTGGGATTGATGGCTTCGCCGACGCAGTTGCGAATGCCCCAGGCGTAGACTTCGATGAATTTTCCTTCGGGCGTGAACTCAAGCACATTGGCGCGATGAAATTCTTCGGGGTGCGTGTCGGCGTCGTCAACGTTGGAGTGCGAGCCGACGGAGGCGAGGAGCTTGGAGCCATCGAGAGTGAAAGCGAGATCGCGTGTCCAGTGGCCCCCGCCGCGGAGGCGGCCACCGCCGGGCAGATCGGTAAGGTTCTCCATGGGGCCGGTGGCTGCAAGATCGCCGTTGTGATAGGGGAAGCGAACGATTTCATCCGTGTCGCCGATGTAAATCCACTTGGGATTGGGGCCGAGGGGATAGAACGCGATGCCGAAGGGCTGATGAAGATCGGTGGCGAAGACGGAGACCTGCTTTGGTTTGCCGTCGGCGTCGACGCCGCGGAAGATCTTGATTTTGCCGGTGGCGCTTTCAGCGAGGAAGAGATCGCCGTTGGGCGCGAAGCGGATGAGGCGCGGGTTATCGAGGCCGGTGGCGTAGAGCTCGACCTTGAAACCTTTCGGCGCGATGGGCCAGGCGTTGGCGGGACGGGGAACGACGTTGGCGCCGTTGTCGACGGATTGCTCGGGCATGGGCTCGGGCAGATCGGCGACGGTGAGATGGCGGCGCGTGCCGGGAGATTCGTGAGCCGCGTCAGTGAATGCGGCCTGGCCGGTGAGGACGGTTTGTTTGGTGGAAGAGTCAGCGGCGGCGGGCGAAGAGCCGGCGGTCGTCGCGGGATCGGTGGCTGAATCCCACCCTGCCGGCAAAGGTGCCGCCAGGATGGGGCAACCAACTGTGAAAGTGGAAGCGAGGACAGCAAGGCCGATGACGGCCGAGGCAGTAACGAAACGGCGCGGATGATTCATGAAACCTCTCTGGGGGATGAATTGCGGGAAGTGCGGATCGACCTTGAAAAACACAACGACCATTCTTACAGATGCGGCGGACGGGTCGGGGGGTTCAAGGGCTTGCTATGAGGTTAGTGCTTTTCCTGATCTTCGCGAGCGGCAATGGGGAGGTTCGTAGCAGGGCGGGAGGAAGGCCGACGGGGAACGGAAGGCCAGTGTGATTCGGGGGTCCAACGGCCTTTCTCGAGGCGTGCGCCAACCTGCTGCCCGCACCGTTCACACGGATGAAGAAGCCACTGGGCTCGATCTACGTTGGCGAGAAGTATTTTGTTGGTCTCCTCGCTGAAGAAGCCTTCGCACGGTTTCTTGGGAATTGGCATGTTCTTTCTCGTCTCCAGCTGCAATCAGTTTATCGGCAGGTGCGAGGGGTTTTTGCGCGATGTCGAACAGGGGGGATCGAGTCAGTCAGTGGCCGGCAGCGGTAGCTGGTGCCGAAAGACGAGGCAGCCGGCAAGCTTGCGGGTGATCAAATCATTGGACCAGAAGGCTGCCGGTGAGGGGCGTGTTGCTGGACGATGGGCCGACGAGGATTTTGTAGGATCCGGCCGCGAGGTTCCAGCTTTCGTCGGCTTCGCCGAAGGTTTGCAATACGCGCGGATCGATGGAGACGGTGACGGTTTGCGACTTGCCAGGTGCGAGCGCGATGCGCGCAAAGCCGGCGAGGCGTTCCCAGGATTCGTCGGAGCCGCTGGGGAGCGTTGCGTAGACCTGCGCGATCTCAGTGCCTGCGCGCGTGCCGGTATTGCGCACGGTGAAGCGGGCGGTTTTTGCGGATGAGTCGATGGTGAGAGCGGAATAGGTGAATGTGGTGTAGGACAAACCGAAGCCAAAGGGGAAGAGCGGCGTTTTGTGCTCGGCTTGATACCACTTGTAGCCGATTTCAGCGCCTTCGCCATAGTGGTCGGCATAGTTTGAGACTGGCGCACTGGGATTGACGGGATCCGCTCCGTGAGCGCGAATGTGCGGCGGCAATGGTGGAATGACCGGATTGGGAAGGTCTTGCTCGCTCTTTGGAAAACTGATGGCCAGCTTGCCGGATGGGTTGACGTCGCCAACGAGGACGTTGGCGAGCGCCTTGTGTCCTGCGCTGCCGGCGAACCAGACTTCGACGACACCTGAGACTTTGTCGAGCCAGGGCATGGTGACGGCGGTTCCGGTTTCAAGGACGACGACGGTGTGAGGATTGGCAGCGGCGACTTGCTCGATTAAAGCGTCCTGGTTGTCGGGGAGCGAGAGATTGGGAAGATCCATGCCTTCCGCTTCCCATTGATACGCAAAGACGATGACGAGATCGGAGTTGCGAGCGAGCTTGGCGGCGGAGCTGGGATCAGTGCCGGGGTCGAAAGTGATTTTGGTGTGCGGCAGCTTATCGCG
>CAZVYV010000113.1:0-9035 GCA_964630985.1 uncultured Occallatibacter sp. | reverse complement strand
GGCTTCTTCACTTTCATCGCGCTCATCGGGATGACGATGACCGACTACTTCACGCGCGCCTGGGGACGCTGGTAGAGAGACAGCTTTCAGCCACCATTTAGGCTGTCATCTTGACCGGAGTCGAAAGATCTGTGGTTGCTTTTCGCTCTACCCACTCACCACCAACTTGGGTGCCCCATTCTAAAACTCGACGCGGAGCGACGAGTTTTAGAATGGGATCGCACAAACCAATGCCGGCCGCCTTTGTAGCGCTGGCCTCCGGCCGGCTGTCGTGAGGGCCTCCTGGCCCGCACATCGTTTACTGCAACTATCCTCAACTGATCTCGAAAATGGGTGCCTGAACTCGAAAATAGGTGCCCCATTCTAAAACTCGGCGCGGAGCGACGAGTTTTGGGGTGGGATCGCACAAACCCTCGCCAAGAGCCTGCAGTCACCGGGTGCCCCCGGTCTCGATCTTGAGACCGGGGATTGAGCTCCCCCGCCATCCGGCCACGTTGTCAAGACCCCGCCGCCAAAATAAATCTGCAAGCCTCCCGTAAGTCCTTTCTTCTCTGGCCCTTGTTCTCTGATCTCTTTTCTTCGAAGTTTGCCGATTAAATCTTCGGCCTGAGTAAACTTGTCTTATATGCAGCCAACCTGCCAACTCGCCATCACGCGCTCAAAGTGCGGCCAACCCGCCAACACGCCGCGACTCCCGCGTTCTCCCGATAGCACAAAATCCTGCTCGCCTCTGCCTGGACCGCCCAACTGTTTGGCGATCAAAACCGCGCATTTTTCGCCCCAGCGAAATCGAAGAAAATAAACAAATAAAAAAATTTGCAACATTTCGCCAAATATTCGCCACATAACTCTTTTAGAATCAATGAATCGCTTTCTGGAGCGTCCAGAAAATCCGTCAAAATCCGTCAATTTACGACCAACAACTCCTTTAGAATCAACACGCGATCGATCGATTTGCAGCCGGTGCGGTTTCGCCCCTTAACTGTCTCATTTCATTGCTCTTGTTTCACTCGCGATGCAAAGTTTGCGACCCGCGCTCATTTGGTCACCGCGCCTTGGGGCACGCCGTCGTGCGGCTGCGAATCAGGGCCGAGAGTGTAGTCCTGGGCAAGGCAGAGGCCGCATGAAGAAACCAGCAGCAGCGCGAGCAGAATTCGTCTCATCAAAAACTCCGCGTATTGCGATGAACAGCATGGAAACCCAAATGGTCTTGCACAGATCAGGCGCAATCAACTCATCCTAACCGTGGCGACCGGCATTAGCATGATGAATCTGCGAGAACGGTGTCGGTGGAGTTTCGGAGCTCTTGCAACGGGTTTCAGGAGACAAGCGTGGTGAGTTCCCGGCTCAAAGACGATCAGATTCCAATGGAACTCGCCCGATTGGCTGACCAGCCGCGCGTCTTTGTGCGCCGCGCCGGTACTCCGCGCAAGGCCGCGCGCTCGGTCGTTTACTGGATGCAGCGCGCTATGCGCATCACGGACAATCCCGCCCTCGACGTCGCGATCGACGCGGCCAATATCCTCGGCCTTCCCGTGATCGCATATTTTGGTGTCGTTCCCAACTACCCCGGCGCGAACCATCGCCATTATCACTTCCTCCAGCAGGGCCTGCGCGACGC
This sequence comes from uncultured Occallatibacter sp., assembly GCA_964630985.1. Taxonomy (GTDB): domain Bacteria; phylum Acidobacteriota; class Terriglobia; order Terriglobales; family Acidobacteriaceae; genus Telmatobacter. Next base: position 7,414 of record CAZVYV010000113.1, on the reverse strand, counting down.
CGCCCAGGATGCTGCAGAGCGCGGCGTAGGTTTCGTCGTGCGGCGTTCGCCTGAAGCTTCGCTCACGGCGTTTCTCGAAGAGGTCCAGGCCGCGCTCCTCATCGGCGACGAAAATCCCTGTCGCGAGCCGGAGCGCTGGCGCAAAGTGCTCGCCCGCCGCCTCAGAATTCCGTACTGGACAATCGATGCCGACGTCGTGGTGCCCTCGCGCGTCTTCAACCGCAGCTTTGCGCTGCTGCACCACTTTCGCCCTCGACTCAAGGCTGAATTACCCAACTTCCTTGTTGCTCCAAAGAAGACCGAGCCCCTCCATCGCTGGCAGCCGCCGAAGTCTATCGCATCCTTCGCGCTTTCCGGGGACATCACTGCCGGATTCGCCAAGCTTGACCGCTCGGTACGTCCCGTCAACACCTTTACCGGCGGATCGCACGCCGCGCTCAAGCGGCTGCGGGCATTCATCAAGCACGATCTCGCGTCTTACGATGAACAACGCAACCGCCCTGAGACCGCCGGTACCAGCCGCTTGTCGCCGTATCTGCACTTCGGCAACATTTCACCTTTGACGATTGCTCTCGCGGTTCGGAAGGCCTCGCGCGGGTCCAGAATCTCTTCCGAGACCAGTGAAAGATTCCTTGATCAGCTCATCGGCTGGCGGGAACTGGCGGTGCTTTTCGTTCGCCACGAAGAGAGCTACGACAATTGGGAATGCGCCGCGCCCTGGGCACGCAAGACGCTTCTCGAGCACGCCTCCGACGCGCGCCAGTTTCGTTATTCTCTTGCGCAACTTGAACGCGCCGAAACGCACGACGATCTATGGAACGCCGCCCAGCGTGAGATGGTGCTGACCGGCTGGATGCACAACTACATGCGCATGTACTGGGCCAAAAAGATACTTGAATGGGCGCCCGATCCCGCCACTGCCTTCGATTGGGCTGTGATTCTGAATGATCGATACGAACTCGACGGTCGCGACCCTAATGGCTACGCGGGGATCGCCTGGGCCATCGTTGGCAAGTTCGATCGGCCCTGGTTCAATCGGCCAGTATTCGGACTGGTGCGGCCGATGACGGGCGCATCATTGGCCCGCAAATTCAATGCCGAGGCATACATTTGCAATTGCGGCGATCTCCGTCCGCGCACGGAAGAAACTGATCGCTGATTGAGACCCCCCAGTTGTATCGGGGATCACAACTGGCCGCAGTCGCCGCCGTCCTATAATGGGCCACATTCTCATTCCCGGAAATTGCGTGTTTCGTTGAGCGTTATCCGATGGATTCCGCGCTCATCCCCATTGGAAGATTTTCAGAATAGGGGAAGCAAGAATCACATTCTGGAAACGCGTGACGAATCCAATGTTCGATCAGAAATGCAGGAACCACGCCCGAAAGGGTAGTGCAGGGAATCGAGTCCAGCAGCCTACGCGGCGCGCAAATCGCCAACACGCGACCCGTGGCATGTGGGTCGGCGCGACATTTGCCGCATGCCTCTTGGTCTTTCTACCGCTTGCAATGGCCGCGGCACAGACGCAGATTCCGGCCGCACCGGCTAAACCGCCATCACAGCGTGCGCTCCAGCCTGAACGCGTCCCTCCTCGCGTTCTTGAAGCGCAGCGTTTTCTCAAGGAGCGCGGGTGGACACCCGGTCATAGGCTGGCTCCACGATCGGGCACGATTCGCCGCTCAGACGCCACAAGTCGGCGCGTTTCCGCGAGCGCTGCGGTGGCTGCCCAGGGCACAGGCGATGCAGCCGCAAATACCTGGCAGCCGCTCGGCCCAATGGCGGTCCAAACCCCGAACTTCGGCTTGGTCACTGGCCGTGTCTCCGCGCTAGCTCTCGATCCTTCCGACGCAACCGGCAACCGTCTTTATGTAGGCACCACCGGCGGCGGCGTTTGGGTGGCCAACAATGCCGCCGCGTCCTCGCCCTCGTCCATCGTCTTTGCTCCACTCACTGACGCGCTGGCGGCGCTTGGAGGAGTATCCGATGCTTCCATCAGCATCGGTGCTCTCACGGTGCAGCCGGGCGGAACAGGCGTCATCCTTGCCGGCACAGGCGACTCAAACGACGTGCTCGACTCTTACTACGGCGCCGGTATTCTGCGCTCCACAGACGGCGGCAAAACGTGGAGCCTGATCCAGGAGACCGTGGACCAGGAAGACGGCATGAGCCTAAGAGACGCCAGCTTCGTCGGCGAAGGCTTTGCCGGATTCGCCTGGAGTACCGTGAATCCGCAAATTGTGATAGCTGCGGTATCCGAAGCATATGAAGGCACCCTGGTAAACGCCGATTGGCCGTTCAACACGTACCAGGGCTTGTACTACTCCTCCGATAGCGGCGCAACTTGGCACATGAGCACCATCACCGACGGCGATGGCAAGATCATCCAGGGTCCGGCGACCACTCCCATTGCGCTGGGCATAGCTGCCACCGGTGTGGTGTGGAACCCGGTGCGCCAGTTGTTTGACGCCGCGGTGCGCTTTCACGGCTACTATGAATCGCCAGACGGAGTCACCTGGGCGCGCATGATCGCGCAACCCGGTACTCAACTCACTGCGCAAATGTGCCCGGCCAACGCCGGTCAGGCTGGGTCCATCGCGTGTCCCATGTATCGCGGTGCACTTGCGGTCAATCCACAAACCGGAGATACGTTTGCGTGGACTGTAGACCTGAACAATCAGGACCAGGGGCTATGGCAGGATCAATGCGCGATGAGTGCGGGGAAGTGCGGCAATCCAACCATCTCCTTTGCCACACAGTGGAACACCGCCGCGCTTGAGGCCAGCACTCTTCAGGGCGCTGCCACCATCCTCGACGGTGACTATGACCTTACACTGGCCGCGGTTCCAAACGAGCAGGACACATTTGTGCTGGCCGGCGCCAATGACCTGTGGAAGTGCAGCCTGGCCATGGGTTGCGCTTGGCGCAACACAACCAACTCCACCACCTGCATGAGCGCACAGGTGGCTGAATACCAGCACTCGCTCGCTTGGAATGCGGCGAACCCCTTGGAGATCTTTCTCGGGAACGACAGCGGGCTCTGGCGCTCGAATGACGCAATCGGCGAGACGGGGTCTCCCTGCGCGGCAACGGACGCCACGCATTTCCAGAACCTGAACAGCAGTCTTGGATCGCTTGCCGAGGTCGTCGGTTTGTCGCCTGTTACCGAGTCGCCATACGAGTTGATGGTTGGCCTGGGTGTCAGCGGAACCGCAGGCGTGAAGAGTTCCTCGCCGACCGCGGACTGGCCGCAAATTCTCTCGGGTTACGGAGGCCCCGTCGCCATCGACCTCACGAACGACACGAACTGGTATGTGAACAACCAGCCTGGAGTCGCCATCTATGGGTGCTCGCAATCGGCGCCTTGCACGCCCAATTCGTTTGGTACGAGCCCTGTGATCACTGACTCGGACGTCGGCGGCGATGGCGACACGATGCCCACGCCAGCGCCATTCCTGGTCGACCCGCTCGACGACTCTCAATTGCTCATCGGAACCTGCCGCGTGTGGCGCGGGCCGGCCAGCGGCGGCGGTTGGAGCACAAGCAACGTGATCAGCCCGATCCTTTCGAGCGGAGCTACCGGCGGTCCCTGCAATGGCGACGGACTCGTCCGCTCCATTGCCGCTCTAGCGCTTCCTCCCAGCGGCGAGGTTATCTACGTCGGCATGTATGGCGCAGCCAGCAACGGCGGCAATCTGCCGGGCCACATTCTAAGCGCGACCGTCGATCTCTCCTCCGGTGCCGCGCCCGTGTGGCTCGATCTCACGCTGAATCCGGTCCTCGACAACCCCCATCCGTTGAACCATGAAAACTTCGACATTTCCAGCGTCGTCATCGACGCTCATGATCCCACGGGCAACACCCTGTACGTGACGGTGGAAGGCACGGATGAACCCGATGAAAAGTTACAAGTGGTGTATCGCTCGACGGATGGAGGCGCTACCTGGAACAGCATCACCGCAAACTTGCCCATTGCGCCTGCCAACAGCCTCGCCGTTGACCCGCAGAATTCGAATGTTGTGTACATTGCCACAGACCGGGGTGTGTACTTCACAACCGATGTCACAAGTTGCGCGCAATCGCTTTCCAACTGCTGGTCGGCGTTTGGCTCCGGCTTGCCCGGCTCTCCGGCCGTTGCCCTCAGTGCCGCTCCCACCTCGTCTTCCGCACAAGTTCTGGTCGCCGCCACGTACGGGCGCGGCATCTGGCAAACCCCGCTATGGAGCGCAGGGACGGGCCTCACTGCCGCGGCCGCCAGCCCATCGTCTCTCGCTTTCTCCAGTCAGGTCTTTGACACATCGAGCAGCCCGCTGACGTTAACTCTCGAAAACACCGGCAGCCTCCCTCTCGAGCTCTCTTCGATTTCGATGAGCGGAGATTTTAGCGAAACTGACAACTGCACAAATGGACCGGTCGCGGTCGGCGCGAGTTGCGACCTTCAGGTAACATTCACGCCTCAAGCCACGGGCGCGCTAAGCGGAGAAATGATCATCTATGCCAACGTCTACGGTGGGCAGCTGGCGATCGACCTGACGGGTACAGGCTCGCCCGCAGGCGCCGTGAGCCTCACCCCTGCTGCGGTCGAATTCGGCCAGGTGGAAGTGGGAACCACGTCTGCGTCGTTCCAGGTGGCCGCGACGAACAGCGGCACGGTGGCGATTCCAATTAACGGAATCTCCATTACTCCGCCATTCATCCTCTCTGGAAACTCATGCGGCACAACCAACTTTGCCGCAAACTCCGCTTGCCAATTGGAACTGGGATTTGCACCTACGCAGGATGGTCCCGCGTCTGGCCTGCTGACCTTCACTGACGGTGCGGGCACGCAAACGGTGCAACTGAGCGGAACGGGAATCGCTCCGCCCTCAGACGTTCTCAATCCCGCATCTCTCTCCTTCCAGCCGGCCTCGGTTGGCCAGCTCTCCGCCGCGGAGAATGTGACGCTGACAAATTCCGGCGGCTTGCCGCTGACTTCGATCTCGATCTCGGCGAGCGCCCAATTCCAGGTGTCGAGCACATGCGGAACTCAACTTGCGGCTGGAGCGGTCTGCACCATCGGCGTGATCTTTGCTCCCGTCAATGTCGGCGCCGTCAGTGGCACGCTGACGATTGCCGACGCTCTGCACACGCAGACCGTCCCCTTGAGCGGGACAGGGCTTTCGCCGCCCGCATTCAGCGTCAACCCCTCCAGCCTGACCTTCATAAACCAGCAGCCAGGCGTGCCGAGCGCCCCGCAAACGCTCACCATCAGCAACATCGGCGGCTCGCCGATGGCCAACGTTGGCTTTTCGATTACCGGAGCCGCGGCGTCCAGCTACGCAATTGCCGCCACCACCTGCGGAGCGCTGCTCAACAATGGAAGCAGCTGCGACGCGCAGATCGTTTTTACGCCGAGTGCGACGGGCGCCATCGCGGCCACGCTTGTTGTTTCTTCGTCCACATTGGGGATCGCCCCAGCTTCAGTGCTGCTGAATGGCTCGGGACTGCTCGCCACCGGCCTGGCCACGAACCCCTCCCAGATTGCATTTCCCGTGGTTGCAGCGGGTCAGTCCAGCACAGCGCAGTTGATGACCGTCACGAATTCGTCCAACTACGCCATCGGTTCCGTTTCGCTTGCCGCCCCGGCGCCTTTCAGCATCGCGCAGAATACGTGCACCGGCGCTTTGGCCGCGGGCGCCAACTGCACGGCCTCAGTTGTTTTTCAGCCCAGCGGAGGCGGGTCCGCGTCGGGATCGCTCACGGTCACTTCCTCCGCGGTCTCCACGCCAGCGACTGTGGCGCTTTCAGGAACGGGATTCGAATTCACCGTGGCAATCACCGGCTCAGCCAGCCAGACTGTCGCGAGCGGACAGCAAGCCACCTTCACCCTGGTTATTTCGCCGGTCGGATCAGGCGCAACCTTTGTCTTATCCTGCGGCACGCTGCCCGCGAACGTGCTTTGCCTCTTCAGTCCGGCCAGTGAGACGCTCAACGCCGGCACGCAAGGCAACGTAGCTGTAGAGTTCTCCACGGGCAATGGAACCACGGCTCGGCTCGTGAGACCCGGCAACGACAAACCCGATCTTGTCAGGGCCAAGACCGCGAAGTTTCGACTCGACCGATTCGGCTTCCGGAGCGCCCTCACGCTGGCCTGCGGATTGCTCCTGTTTCCATTGGCATCTCGCAGGCGCCGCAGGATGCTTCTGCTCGCCATTCTGGCAGCATTCATGTTGTTCGGCGTTTCCAGCTGCACCAGTTCCGGCGGCGGTACGGGAGGAACCAGTGGCAATGGAGGCGGCTCCAATACCCCGCCAGGCACGTACACGATTCCGGTCGGCGTGACGTCCATGGGAGTCACGCGATCGGTGAACCTGACACTCACAGTCGACTAGGCGCAGCGCGGCCCGCGAACGTGAAACGGCTATACTTGAGCTTCGAGAACGAGACCGATATGTCTGAAAAAGTTACCGTCGAAGACGTTCAACGGGTGGCCGAATTGGCGCATCTTGAACTCGCGCCCGAGGAGACGGGACCCATGGTGCGCGACTTGAATGCGATTCTCGACTACGTGGCTGAGCTGAATGAGCTGGACACATCGAACGTCGTGCCGCTCGCTCAGATGAGCGAGGTTGCGGGCGAGGCCATCGGCGCTCTCCGAGCCGACCAGGTGGGGCCGTCGCTGAATCGCGCGACCGTGATGCAGCAGGCGCCAGAGACCGATGGCGTATTTTTCAAAGTGCCCAAAGTCATCGAACGATAAGGCAAAGCCCCGCCCATTGGAGCGCTGAAGAAGGAAATCCGAATTGCCAAGCGAAACCATGACCGCTGAGAGCTTCGTCGAACGGCCCAAAACGATTGCCGCTCTTGGCGCGGACATCTCTGCCGGCCGCACCAAGGCCGTGGACCTCGCCTCTAGATACTGTGAGCGCATTGAAAGGCTGAACCCGCGGCTGAATATCTATCTGAGCCTCACCAAAGAACGTGCATTCGAGCAGGCCGCCCGCATCGATGCCATGGCCGCCAAGGGCGACCCGCTTCCGCCGCTTGCCGGCGTCCCTGTGGGCATTAAAGATGTCCTCGTCACGCAAGGGGCGCCATCGACCGCCGGCTCCAAAATTCTTCAGGGTTACTGCCCGCCGTACGACTGCACGGCCGTCGCCAGGCTCGAGGCCGCCGGCGCGGTGCTGCTGGGCAAGACGAATTGCGACGAGTTTGCCATGGGCTCCTCAAACGAGAACTCCGCTTACGGGCCGGTTCGCAATCCGGTCGATCCGGAGCGTGTGCCTGGCGGCTCCAGCGGCGGCTCGGCAGCAGCGGTAGCAGCCAACCTGGCCGTGGCCACGCTTGGAACCGATACGGGCGGCTCCATTCGCCAGCCCGCAAGCTTTTGCGGCGTAGTTGGCGTCCTTCCCACGTATGGCCGTGTCTCGCGCTATGG
>CAZVYV010000112.1:0-9208 GCA_964630985.1 uncultured Occallatibacter sp. | reverse complement strand
GTTGTGCGTCCGCGCATTGCGGATGATGATGGCATCGTTCAAAGGGAAGGCACCGGACGTAACTTTCGGTCGCGTTACAGTGCTCTCTGCGAGCCTCAGGGCGCAACCGTCCATCCTTGATTATAAATTGTGCTGCAACCCCTGTTTCTGAACGAGGCAGGCGGGAACCGGGAATCAGATTCCTGTACGGATTTCTCCCAGCGGACCGGCTGCTTCTTAGTGAGGACAAAGAGTCCCGGGCAGCCTGCTCCCGAATCGGGTCGACTTCGAAAGGAACATTGGTCTCCGGGAAGTCCTCGCAAAAGACGGCGAATTTACCTAGCTCGCGGCGCCTTCGCCCACCCCTATAATCCTTTCGTCCACATCGCGTTGCGCCACCCGCCACGGCGCGTGAGCACGAGCGCTCGCATTGATTGTGATCGGCGTAGGCGTACTCGCGTGGGAACGAACTGCCCGTAGCTTTCCGGCCACAAGAAATGCTCGCCGGCCTGAGTATCGATAATTGTAAGTGGATGGCAGAACTGGATCCCTCTCTGGCTTGCGATCGAGAACATTGGCCAGTGCCAACAGTACGGGCGATGCGCATGCCGGACATTGGCTTGCGCAGTTGCCGATGCAGTTGCAGTCCGGGCATAAGTAAGCAGATGCCAGGGGCATATGCTGCATATGGGTGAATCTCATGTTTTCACCTGAATATGAATATTCTTAGCGTTGAACGAGAGCGTAGGAGGACGTGACCCCAAAGCGCCCCTGCTGTCTAACTGGATGCCGCTTTCTGGTGGGCAGTTGTTTCCCTTCGGCCCCCGCCAACGGCTTCAGGCGGCGTCCAGGCCGCTTCCCCGCCGTTAAACTATTTATGCGAGGGAATTTGTGGCTCGATGCGCTCTTTTCGTTATGTTTGTGGCCCTGATTTCCGGCCAGGCCACCGGCTTTGCCCAAGACTCCTCATCGTCCGCCGGCTCCGGGCCGCTTCCGAGAAGTGCCACCACAACCCCGGCGACTCAGCCCCCTGCTGCCGAAGTCGCTTCCGCCGAATCAAGTATCGCCGCATCCGACTGGAAGACCGCTGAGGCCAAGCTTGACGTCTACCTCGCCGCCCATCCAACCGACGCGCGCGCCCTCTTCGATGCCGGTTATGTCGCCGACGCCCAAAACCGCCTCGACGACGCTGCCGCTTTCTATCGCCGCGCAGTCGCTGCCGATCCAAGTTCGTTTGAGGCTTACATCTCGCTTGGCCTGCTCCTCGCGCGCCAAGACAAGCTCGCTGAAGCCCGTCCCGAACTCATCGCCGCCACAACTCTCGATCCCGGCCCGGTCGATCCCTCCCTCAAGGCTCGCGCATGGCGCGCATTAGCCCGCATCGATCGTGACTCCGATCCCTCTGCTGCATCCAACGACCTTCTTCAAGCACTCAAGCTCACGCCGGAGACTCCCTCCGACACGCTGCTCGCTGCCGATCTCGCCGAAAAAAGCGGCCAACTCGATGCCGCCGCAGCCGCTTATCGCCGTGTCCTCGACAAAAACCCCGATTCCGCGCCCGCCTCCGCCGGCCTCGCTCATTTGCTTATCGTCGGCAAGCGGTATCCCGAGGCCGAGACCCTCTTGCGCGCGGCGCTCGCCACAGATCCAGACGATCCCACGCTCACCGCTCAGCTTGCAACCGTGCTCGCCGATCAGGACAAGGCCGAGGCGCTTCCGCTCCTCCAGAAACTTCACGCCGCTCGTCCTGCCGATCCCGCCGTCACTCGCATGCTAGCCGCGGTCCTCGCCGACGCGGGAGACTTCGCAGGTTCTGACCAGCTCTTACTCCATCTCCTTGCCGCATCGCCTGAAGACCCCGAACTACTCGTCTCCCATGCGCAGAACCTCGTCCACGAGGGCCAGCTCGACCAAGCCTACGCAGTCTTCGGCAAAGTCACGCAAATCGATCTGGCCAATGCCGATGGCTGGAGCGGCCTGGCCTTCACCGCGTCGCGCCTTGGCCATCCCGATGTCACCGTGCATGCGCTCGCCATGCGCTCACGCTATCTCCCAGAGAACTCATCAACCCTCTTCCTTTGGGCTACCGCCTATGACTCTCTGCACCAGAAAACCCAGGCCGCCGCATACTATCACCGCTTCCTCGATGCTTCCGGCGGCAGGCTTCCCAACCAGGAATGGCAGGCCCGCCAGCGCCTCCAAGTCCTCGAAAAATAGCCCCGAGCGCTCTCCCGGCAGTCACTCGGCGTCCTTCCATTCCAGGAATTCAACGTTTTTGGGGTACCTGAGGTTTTCGCCGGTTGAAAATCCTGCATCATAGTGCTTGCGGTTCGTTACGCAATGTGCGTACTATAGGTTCAATTTGGGGGCAGAACCGCGTTACAGGAGTTCCCCTATGCGGACTGTGTTTCCCATCGCCGCGCTCCTCATTCTCAGCCTCAACGTCGGCCCCCTGCGCGCCGTCTCCTCCGACAGTTCCATGCCCGATCAGCAATCGATTGATGCCCTCGAGGCCCGCGCCGATCAGGCGCAACCGCGCGAGCAATGCTTCCTCTATTCGCAGGTGGTTCAGCAAATGACGGAACTGAGCATCCGCCAATACAAAGCCGGTGAAGTGACCAAGGCAACCGGCCTGCTCCAGCAAATCCAGCGCATCGCAAAAAAAATCCATCTCTCCGTCACCGATGACGACAAGCGCCTCAAAAACGCCGAACTCGTGTTGAGCCACACTGCGTTCCGGCTCAGCGAAATGCTTCAGGCAAGTAGCGTTGAGGACCGCCCGCTCGTCGAGCAAACCCTGGCCCAGGTCACCGACGCCAAGAATGCGGCATTGCTGCAGGTTTTTCGCAAGTAGCTCGCCGCCCCCTGACCATCTGCCAACCCTTCTATCACTGCCGGCCTTCATGCGTCCTAACTTTGCCCGCCTTCGTCCGTCTTATTCGCATAGGCCAACTCTCGCGTTCAACGCCCCGTTGCATTGAGCCTCGATCCGGTGTTCACGGTCCACTGGCCGCTGACGGAGATTCACATTTCTCGGCCCTCGTCCTATGCTTGAATAGTCTCTTCGGAGCCTTTCTGCCATGCGCGCTCTCGCTGCGATCCTCGTCTCGCTTCTGATCTCCGCGCCCCTCGCTGCGCAGAAAAATAAGCCCGAGCCGCTGACTGAGACTCAGCAGGATCAGATCGCCGAGGCCGGCATCTATCCCGTCGTCCGCGTCGGTCTTTACATCAAATTCATCGAAGAACATTCCGACACCATCAAGGGGCTCATACCGCGCGCACATACAGAGGCGCGGGTCCGCCGTCTGAACGGTGAGCTCCAGAACTTCTCTGCCCTCATGGACGAGCTCGGCGATAATCTCGACGTCTATTCCGACCGCAAGACCGACATCCGGAAAGCTCTCAAGCCGCTCACTGAAGGCGCCGCGCGCTGGCAGCAGACTCTGCACGGCCTGCCGAGCGAGCCGGGCTTCGAACTCTCGCTCAAGGATGCTCTCGACAGCGTCAGCGATCTCTCCGATCAGGTCCGGCAAATTACAGCCGACCAGGAAGCCTACTTCAAAGCTCATCCCGACGAGAAAAGCCAGGACCGCTACGAGCCGAAGTAAAGCCTTCGATCACCGGGCACTGTTATTCTGCATTTCGTGGCCCCCGACCTAGCCCTCATCTTCCAGTTCGAATACCGCACTCTTCGCCCGCGCGCGCCGATGCCGCCGTTTCACATTCGTTTTCGTCGCTTTACCTCGCTCAACACCACAATCCGCCTTCGCGACGGGGAAATCTTTGCCAGTCTCTCTGATCTGCTTGAAGGCGCGCCTGAGTCGGTCCTGCGCGCGATCGCGCACATTCTTCTTGCCAAGCTCTATCGCAAACCCATCGACGCAGGCCACAACCTGCGCTACAAGCGCTTCGCATCCTCGGCCGCGGTGACGCGCCAAACGGAACTGATTCGCCATGCGCGCGGCACCAAGCGCTACTTCGGCCCCGAAGGCCGTTTCTTCAATCTCGATGAGGTCTTCGACTCGCTCAACATGCGCTTTTTCGGCGGGCTACTCGGCCGCCCCGACCTGACATGGAGCGAGCATCATGCCAAGCGCTCGCTGGGCCACTATGACGCCGCCCACAACACCATCGTCGTCAGCCGGGTATTCGACAGGCCCTCCAGCCCTCGCTACGCTATCGAGTACCTGCTTTACCACGAGATGCTTCACCTCAAGCACCCTATCAGGACCCGCGGACTGCGTCGCTGCATCCACTCTCCCGAATTCAAAGCCGACGAATCCCGATTCCCGCAACTCACTGAAGCTCTCTCCTTCATCAAGCGTCTGTAGCACCAGCTCTTTCCGCAATCTGCGCTCAAAACTGAGCAAGGAAACAAAACAACAGTTAAGAGCCTTTGCGACTCGATTCATCGCATTCGGGAACCCACAAGCAATTTGTGGTGTCTAACAATTCGAGAGAGCCATGCTGAACATTTGCAAGTCGTCTTGCGTAAATTCCAATGAGCGCACGGGGCCGGGCCCCCGTCTTCGTTCCAGAACCGTTTCATTGCTTCCCTTGAGCAACTTTTGGAGGTCTAACCAAAAGTGAATCCAGACCCTCACGCAACCTTCCCCCAAAAGCCCGTTGACTTCTCGGAAGTCTATTGTTACCATGCGTAACATTACGCTGTGTAGCGCACGACACGACTGTCATCTTGTCCGTTAATTTCCCAAGGTTGGAAATGAACCTTTTTTCGCGTTTTGCCACACTTTGCCTGGTCTCTGCTTCCCTGCTTCTGCCCGCGTTCGCAGTCGCGCAAACCGCCTCGCTCCACGGCCAGGTCACTGACCCCACTGGCGCGGTGATCCCCGGTGCCTCCATCTCGCTCGCCGGCGGCTCCGCTCCCATCCAGACTCAATCCAGCGCCGATGGCGAGTATGCGATCCACGGCCTCGTGGCCGGCTCCTACACAGTCTCCGTCATCGCCTCGGGCTTCGCTCCCGTCGCCATTCCCGAGGTCACTCTCTCCGCGGGCCAATCAAAATTGCTCAACCTGCCGCTCGCCATCGCGGTTGAAAAGCAGGAGGTGCAGGTTCAGAGCGAAACGCAGTCGGTCGTCCTCAGCCCAGATCAGAATGCAAGCTCCGTCGTTATCAAGGGCAGTGCCATCGACGCGCTCTCCGACGATCCAACAGAACTGCAGAACGAGTTGGAGGCGCTCGCCGGCCCCGCTGCCGGTCCCAATGGCGGCCAAATTTACATTGACGGCTTTGAAGGCGGCCAGATTCCCCCCAAGGCCTCAATCCTCGAGATTCGCGTCAATCAAAATCCCTTTTCCGCCGAATACGATCGCATGGGCTATGGACGCATCGAGATCGTCACCAAGCCTGGCACGCAAAAGTTTCAGGGCAGCTTCGGAGGTTTCGGCACAGACTCCGCATTCAGCACAGCCAATCCCTTCCTCCCCGGAAAACCTGGCTATTATCAGTACTCGTTTTCCGGCAACATCAGCGGCCCCATCTCCAAAACCGCTTCGTACTTTTTCAGCGCCCAGGACTTCGAGCGCCAGAACCAGAGCATCGTCGACGCCCTCAATCCGTCGACCCTCGATTCCAACATCATCGAGGCCGAACCTAACCCGGTGAACTATCTAAACTTCACGCCCCGCGTCGATTTTCAAATCTCTAAATCCAACTTCGTCAGCATTCGCGATCAATACAACCGCTACACGGAGCAGGGCCAGAGGGTAGGCGCGCTCATTCTTCCCGAGCAAGCTTTCAGCGTCCTGAATTGGAGCGACGAAGTCCAGATTAACGACACCTGGGTAATCAACTCTCATCTGCTCATGGAGCCGCGATTCCTATGGCGACGGATCGGCAACAATGGCACTTCGGCTTCCCCCACGCCCGCCGTTACCTTGCAGGGCGCATTCACCAGCGGCGGTAACGGCTCCGGCGCGCTCCACGAACACGAAGACATCTTCATGCTTCAGGACTATGGGACTGCGACTGTCGGCGTGCATACCCTGCGCTTCGGCGCGCGCGCCCGCGCCTGGCGAGACGCCAACTACACAACTGCGGGCGAGAACGGCAGCTACTATTTCTCCAGTGCGCCATCCTACTCCGGTTGCGGAGCCGATCAATACGTTCCCACCACCTGCGCTCCGTCGCTTTATTCGGCCACTGTCATTGAGAATCTGCTTGCGCGCGCGTTGCTTTTCGACGGTTCGCTCTTCCTGCAAGACGACTGGCGCGTCAACCGCAGCTTCCTTCTCGGCATGGGGGCCCGTTATGAAGGGCAAAACTACATTCACGACCACGCCGACTTCGCGCCGCGCATCGCGTTCGCCTGGACGCCGGGCCATCCAGGCAAGACTCCGCCAAAGACCGTCATTCGCGGCGGTTACGGCTGGTTCTTCAACCGCTTTATCATGAACACCGCCTTCACTTCTGGCACAACGCCCTACGTCATTGAGGCCATCCACGACAACCGCATCAACCAGCAGTCTTATGCCGTCGCCAATCCCGCATTCTTCAACCCCAACTCGCCCGAACCGGCCTCGGTCCTCAATGCCTCAACCACATCCATTCCGACGTACCATTCCGTCGATCCGCACTTCCATGCGGCGCTCGACATGCAGGCAGGCATCGGCGTCGACCGCCAGATCACCAGGCACGTCACCGGCAACATCACGTATCTCTACACCCAGGGCGTGCATCAATACATGTCGAACAATGTCACCGCGCCCGACTTCGACATCTCTGACTACACGATCACGGGTCCCACTCCTTCGGTCTACAACTATCAATTCCAGTCGGAAGGCTTTTACCGGCAAAACCAGCTCATCGTTTCTTCGGCGTTGCAGCTCAAGAAGTTCACTGTCAGCAGCAATTACGTGTTGAACGAGGCCAAAAGCGATACCCAGGGCATCAACTCATACCCTTCGGTCGCCGAGGATCCCGGTTTCGATTATGGTCGCGCAACCTTCGGGATCCGTCATAAGTTTCTCGCGGTGGGTAGCTACGCCGCGCCACACGGCTTCGTCATCGGGGCATACATTGCCGCGCAGTCCGGCACTCCCTATGACCTCACGATCGGCGAGGACCTTACAGGCAACAACCAATTCAACGCACGCCCAGCCTACGGCACGTGCGGCGATCCAGGCGTTGTCACCACGCAGTACGGCTGCCTGGATACTGATCCTGTGGGCAAAGGTGAGCCGATCGTTCCCTACGGCGTTGGATTGGGGCCTGCCAATGCGGTTGTTCACGTACGCTTCAGCAAGGTCTTCGGCATCGGACCAAGAATTAAAACTGCGGGCGAAGGCCAAACCTTCACCCCTGGTGGCGGCGGCAACGTCAGCAATCGCGGCATCGGCGGAGGCGGTCCGGCCATCAAACTCGACGCCACCGTCCCGCGCCGCTACAACCTTACTTTCGTCGTCGGTGCCAACGATGTCTTCAACATGGTGAATTTGGGCACGCCCAACGGCGTACTGCTCTCGCCGCTCTTTAACAAAACGCAAACCCTCGCCGGTGGCCAATTCGGCAACCCATCTCCCGGAACCCGCAGCATCGGGTTCCAAACAAACCTATCGTTCTGAACAGAGAACGAGGGGGCGAGCCCGAATCGAATGCCAACCGGCTATCGGCGAACATCTGTCTTCAATCCCCTGGTCAAACTCGCCACTTTCGCCACATCGTGGCTCTTGCACCACGCTTCCATTCCCTTTGCCAGCCGCTCCGTGGCGCGCGGATCAGCGTAACTTGCCGTGCCGACCTGCACTGCCGTCGCACCGGCAAGCATGAACTCGACTGCGTCCTCGGGTGTCACAATTCCGCCCATCCCCAAAATCGGAATCTCTACCGACCGTGCCACCTCGTACACCATACGCAATGCGATCGGCTTGATCGCCGGTCCTGACAGCCCTCCGGTCGCGTTGCTCAGCCGTGCCCGCCGCTCCTCTGCATCGATTGACATCGCCAGAAACGTATTTACCAGGCTCACCGCATCCGCGCCCGCCTCCGCGCACACGCGCGCCATTTGCCCGATCGAAGTCACATTCGGCGAGAGCTTCACAATCAGTGGTTGTATGGCAACTTTCTTTGTCCGCTCCACAAGCTCTTCCAGGGCATACGGATCGGCGCCGAAGGTCATTCCGCCCTCATGTACGTTGGGGCACGATGCGTTCAGCTCGTACGCCGCAATTCCCTCCGCATCGTTCAGCCGGTCGATCACGGCGACGTATTCGTTCACCGTATGCCCGAACACATTCACAATCACTTTGCAACTCGGGTGCCGGCTCATGGGCGGCAGCTTTCGTTCAATGAAATCTTCGACGCCCACATTCTGCAGTCCGATGGCATTCAACATTCCCGCCGCCGTCTGCAAAATACGAGGCGGCGCGTGCCCTGCCATCGGCTCCAGCGATATCCCTTTGGTCACGATCGCGCCCAGGCGGTCCAGCGAGACGATCTCTTCGAACTCGATGCCATATCCAAAAGTGCCGCTGGCAGCGATGACCGGACTCACAAGCTCCAGTCCGGCGATCGAAACTCTCATGTCTGGTTTCACGGCTCGGCAATCGTCCTTTCAAGCGCGTCGACGGGGCTCCGCATCTGGTTCGTCGCCGATGCGCCTCTCCGATTCATCATACTTGGAGCACACACGCCAAGTCGCCGCGCACAGGTTGCCACCTACGCAAGCAAAAAACCCCTCGGCGCGCGCCGAAGGGCTTTTTGTCTTTGCTCTTTGCCGAAAGCTAATGACTCATTGCTGCCTTTTACGCAGTAACTGCCTCGCTTGCATCCACCTTCACCGGCGTCAGCCAGCCAAAACGATCCGGTTTCAGTCCGTTGGCAATGCCGAAGAACTCGTCCGCGATCTTCTTTGTAATCTCGCCGGATTTTCCGTCACCAATCACGATGCGGTCGATCGAGCGAATCGGGCACACCTCGGCAGCCGTCCCTGTAAAGAACACCTCGTCCGAAATATACAAAAGCTCCCGCGGAATCGCCTGTTCCTTTACGGTGAATCCCAGGTGCCGAGCAATCGTCAACACACTGTCGCGCGTAATTCCCGACAGCGCCGAACTCCCCAGCGGCGGCGTAAACAGAACGCCGTTGCGCACGATGAAGATGTTCTCGCCCGATCCCTCGCTCACTAGCCCATTCACGTCAAGCGCAATGCCTTCCTGGTAGCCGTTGGCCTCGGCTTCCATTTTGATGAGCTGTGAGTTCATGTAATT
>CAZVYV010000111.1:0-9208 GCA_964630985.1 uncultured Occallatibacter sp. | reverse complement strand
TCAATGCCGTTCTCAACGTTCACACCCGGGTCTCCGATCTCCTCAGCAGTCCCTATGATCAGACTCGTGAGCAGTTGCGCCTGCTCATCGAAAGCGTGAAGGAGAAGCAGGAAAGCGAACTGCTCAACAATGCGGACTATGGCCTGCTCAACAATGTGGCCGCTTCGCAAAAAATTAAGACTCGCAAGGGCGCACCGACACCGGACGATCTGGACGAACTCCTGATTAAGGTCTGGAAGGAGCCTTCATTTTTCCTGGCGGCTCCGCGCGCCATTGCGGCTTTTGGGCGGGAATGCACCCGCCGCGGAGTGCCACCGCCGACGGTTACCCTGTTTGGTACGCCGTTTCTAACCTGGCGAGGAGTTCCGCTCATTCCCTCTGACAAGATTGCAATCAGAAACAAGGACCAGAAGTCGAGGATCCTGCTACTGCGTGTTGGTGAGAAGAAGCAGGGCGTAGTGGGCCTTTTCCAGCCGGGGCTTCCCGGAGAGCAGAGCCCCGGCCTTTCGGTTCGCTTCATGGGAATCGACCAGAAAGCACTCGCTTCTTACCTCGTGTCACTTTACTGCTCCGCCGCCGTGCTCACGGATGATGCGATTGCCCTGCTCGAAGACGTGGATGTAGGACAGTACCATGAGTACAAGTGACCCGGCGCCTGCTTCGGAAGGGATTCCCGAGACCGTTCACTTGGCCTCGGGTCTGGACCCGAGTTCAGGCCTGCCGGCCGGTGCTCCATCCCCGGCAGAGTTGACGCGCCTGGCCAACGAGATCTTCAACGCATTGCCTCAGGAGCTGCAGTTCCCGGCGGCGAAAGCGGCTGCCGTGGTTCTGCCGCCGAACTCTGCTTTCACGGGAAATCCCTATGCGGCCGTTCCCGCTCCAACGGCGCCCGCGGTTCCAGGGCTGTTGGGCAGTTTTACCGAAGCAGCGCCTGGAGCATTCGCAACAACACCAGACAGAAGCGCAGCACCTGACAGAAACGCTGCACCGGACCCACGCTCCAATGCTCCGAGTGCGCCGCGCCCAGCCGTATCCGGTGGCGGCATCGACCCTTACGCGAGCCCTGCTTTTGGATTTCTTGCGGATGCACGGCCGCTCTTTGTCGAGCCCGGCGCAGAGCCCGCGACCACGAATTCGCCCTCGAATGTTTTCGGCAGCGCAGTTCCGAGCAATGAGGGATTTGCGGCGATTCCATTTTCGTTGCTTACAGATGTTCCGGCTTCTCAGCCCGCGCAGATTCCGCAGCCTCCAGCGCCGGCAGTTCCGGGCGCGTTCGGCGCATTCGATTCTTCGGCGATTCCAGCTTTCTCATTTCTTGAGGAAGCACGGCCGTTGCTTTCAACCCCGCCCGCTATTCCCGGCCCCGTGCCATCCGCGGTCGCGCCTCGAAAGTCCGCGGAAAAAGAGGAAAAGGCTGCAAGCACCGGCAATCCATTCGCCGCGCCCCTCGCTTCGAACACACCTCAGCTCGCGGGCACCGTGGCGCATGCGCCCGGCTTCCGGGCGCCGGGTACACACGACGCTGACAGCCAGCCTCGGTCGCTCTATCCGGCAGGTGCTACAGCCGTCTCCGAGCAAAGCGCAGACCAATCGCCGCTCCTGGGCGATCTTGGCCTTTCGTCCTACTCCTTTGACGTTGAAGCAATTCGCCGTGACTTTCCTATTCTGAGCGAAACCGTCAACGGGCATCCTCTCGTCTGGCTCGACAACGGAGCGACCTCGCAGAAACCTCAGTCAGTCATCGATCGCATCGCCTACTTTTACGAGCATGAGAACTCCAATGTGCATCGCGCTGCCCATGAGCTGGCAGCTCGCGCTACGGATGCCTACGAGTCTGCGCGCGAAAAGACACGGCGTTTCCTCAATGCCGGCTCCTCGCGCGAAATTATCTTCGTTCGCGGAGCCACCGAAGCAATCAACCTGATTGCGAAGAGTTGGGGATTCCAAAACATCCAACAGGACGACGAGATCGTCATCACATGGCTGGAGCATCATGCCAACATCGTTCCCTGGCAAATGCTCTGCGCGAGAAAGGGAGCAAGACTGCGGGTCGCGCCTGTGGACGATTCAGGACAGGTGCTGCTCGACGAGTACGAAAAGCTGCTTGGACCAAAGACGCGATTGGTCTCCATCGCGCACGTCTCCAACGCCCTGGGTACGATCGTGCCTGTGATAGCAATGACCGAGGCCGCGCACCGTCACGGCGCACGCGTATTGGTGGATGGCGCGCAGGCGGTGTCGCACATGCGCGTCGACGTGCAGGCCATCGGCTGCGACTTCTACGTCTTCTCGGGTCACAAGGTGTTCGCGCCCACTGGCATCGGCGTTGTGTATGGGAAGCAAGAAGTGCTGGACAGCATGCCGCCGTGGCAGGGCGGTGGCAACATGATCCAGGATGTGACCTTCGAAAAAACTCTTTACCAACCGCCTCCGCAGCGTTTTGAAGCAGGCACGGGAAACATTGCCGATGCGGTCGGCTTGGGTGCCGCGATCGATTATCTCGATCGAGTCGGCATCGCAAATGTGTCGCGCCACGAGCACATACTGCTCACCTACGCTACCGCCGCCCTTGAACGCATACCGGGATTGCACATCATCGGGACGGCAAAAGAGAAGGCCGGCGTTCTTTCCTTCGTGATGGATGGTTTTCGCACGGAAGAGATCGGCGACTATCTGAACCGGAGGGGCATTGCTGTGCGCGGTGGACATCACTGCGCGCAGCCGATCCTGCGGCGCTTTGGCCTGGAAAGTACTGTTCGCGCCACGTTTGCGCTCTACAACACCTGCGAAGAAGTGGATGCGCTCGTCGCCGCGCTGTGGGATCTGCGGCAGGGACGAAATCCGGGCCTAGCGTGATCTGAAGCTGACAATCGCCAGGAAGTTTCTTCCGTGCGGGCTTATTCCAAGGGCAAGTGCTCGATTCCGCGTTGGTGGTCCCCGACGGTCCGAGCTCCGGAATGCTGATCCGGCATCAGCTGACCTGAATCGCCTGTTCCGAGGTTTCGCGATGTCAGGGCCCTGCCAGACGCGCAAAAAGTGTGTCTGCGAAATGGGTGTGTCGCAACGGTTCACCCGTGGAGTGTTGACTGGCCATCATGTCTAGCGGCATCCGAATAGACCATCCATACATCGGATGGACTCGGTCGGCGTTCAAAGGGTCGGTTTCGAGTCAGAGAGTTACGTGAGCGATCGATAGGACCTTGGCCTGCCGCTGCATGCCCAAAGCCCATCAGCCCTCCGAATCAGTATGCTCCCCACAAGTTCGAAGGTTGCCGGCACGAGTACCGGCTACGCGGCTAGATGGCGGCCAGACCATAACAACTCGAACGCGTTAAGATCGGCTGTGTACCATTTTGTGTACCACGAAACGCGCTTTTTCAATCCAGGACGCGCTAGCGGTATTTCTGGTCAAAAGCAAAGCCCGCTGATTTAGCGGGCCTTAGCGTCAAATCTCTGGTAGCGCTACCGGGAATCGAACCCGGGTTTTAAGATTGAGAATCTCACGTCCTAACCCCTAGACGATAGCGCCACGCATTGTGTGGAGACGACCCGCGGGCGCGGGCCACTTCCTTACTTTAACAAAAATCTGACCTCAATCGAATCGCGCGACGTGCCAGGGAGAGTAGCCTCAGATCCCCAGCTTGCGCACTTCGTCGTTGTAGTACTTGCGGTAGAGGATGTCCCACTCCTGCGAACCTTCCTGGATAATCTTCCGCTGGTTAGCGATCTTTTGCCGCGCCATCATGTCGATCTTTGCTTCCTCGGTCAGCAGCAGCTCCAGTTCTTTCCGCGCCTCCTGCCGGATCGTGTTGCGATCCTCCAGGAATCCCACTTGATCGATCTCGGCCAGCGTGTCCGCCACAGTGTGGGCCAGCTTGTTCAGCTTGTCTCGGTTGATCCTCATAGCACTGCCTTGTATTTCTTGGTCAGTTCGCCCTTTACCTTCTTGAACATCTCGGCGTATTGCGCGCCGCTCTTGCGCATCTCTTCGGAGTAGGCGTCCAGAATCACGCGCACCTCTTCATTGATGCGGTCCTCGAGCGCGAGTTCCTCGAGCATAGCCGTGTTCACGCGCTCTTCCGTCACCTTCAGGTCACTGGTGGTGATCATCTTGGCGTCGATCAGATGCTTGACCGTGCGGCGGGTGAGGTACCCAATGTAGTCGCGAGAAAAAATCATGGGTTAACAGTCAGGATACCGCACCTCACCCATGCCTGTACACCGGGTAACTAGCATAATTGCCTTCATTTTGCGGCTCGTCGACTCGCGCACCCGGCTCGGCCGTTTCCGCCGTCCTTACGCGCCTCTCCGCATCACCGTGTAGTACGGCTGATTCGAGAGCGTCTCATTGAATGCCGGCTCCAGCCGCGTCGCTCCGCTTTTTCCAGCGAGATCGAAGTAGTACTCCAGCGCGAAATCGGTTGTCGTGTAGTCGGCCGGAATCGCAGCCGTAAAAGTGCCGCCGTCTCCCTGCATCTCCACTCGCTTCCACCGTTCCGCCTGGTCTACATGACGGTAGTGGATACGAATCGAGACCACCTCATCGGGCACCAAAGCCGTTACCGAAAGCCCCAAGGGTGCGCCGGCGTCAAAGCTCAACGGTGGTTTGTGGGAACACTCCAAAGCAGGCCGCCCCGGCCTGCCCGTCGCTTCGACAGTCGCGCGCCGCGTATTTTCGCTTGACACGTCAGGTTGCCCCGCCGTCTTTACGCGTGCTGTTAGAGCCTCAATGTCCGTGTCGATCGCGCTCAGCCGATCGCTCCAGTGTCCGCGTCGCATCGGAATGCTTCCGTAGGAAACGTCCTTCTGGTAAACGGCCGCGGCGTGCGTTGTCATGTCGGCCCACGCCTCACGCGCCATCCCATACAGGTCGATTGCCTTCCGGCCCACCTCCGTTTCCTCCGATTGCTCGAAGACCGCATACAGCACGCCGCTCCGCAACTTCGAGGCAAAAAACCAGGCCAGCCCGATCTGGATTTCCACGTCCGCCTCGATTCGCCGAAACGCCGGCGACCTCCGCGTGGGAGTCACGCGCCGCGCCTGGTCCAGCGCCGTCGTCGCTGCCGTCGCGCAATCCTCCATCCACTGCGCAACCTCGATCGGCGAATATTTTGGATTCGCCACGCCGCCCATCTCGTCCGCGGCATGCCCGTCAATCGTCGCGAACAAAACCGGATCGAGCGCCATGACCGTCCCAAAGCATTTTGGCTCCGGCGTATCGCTGTACGGCTCGAGTTCGCTGCCGCGAACCACCGGCATATTCGTGTACATTTCCGGCCAGTACGCGTGATTCGACGCCGATGGCAGATGCGCCGACGTCAGCAGCGGCAAAATCCGGCTGGCGTTCGATATGGCCGTCTCCACGGCGATTGCCCCTGCTCCGAATCCCTTGCGCAGCCATCTGCGCCATGCCTCCGCGTTTGCATCCGGATCGTAAAGTCTCCTGCCCCACACCCGGTAGTAGAGTTCAAATTTCTCCCAATCGGCCTTCGGATTCAGGCTCGCATCCGCATACGCGCATCGCCCGCCCGCATGCCCCGATCCTTCCCTTCCCTTGAATGTCAGCGGCTCCATCAAATCGAGTCCTGCTGCTCCGCAGAAATGCGCAGTCCTTCCGTACGCCGCCGCCATCTCCGGATCGGCGCTCAGCAAATGCCGTTGCGTGCCCGGCCATAACCGAAAAAGCAACTTGTATTTGCTCCCGGCTTTCAGAAAATCCGCATACCCATATCGCGTGAACGAGCGCGCACCCGAGCTCACGCTGAATGGTCCCAGCGCTTCGTGCACCACATTCGGAATCTCCAGCGCGCGAATGTCCGCCTGCTGGTACCCAAGGCTCTGGTGCTCCGCCGAATATTTGGCTCCCAGCTTCACAGGCATTCCCGTCGCGTTGGCTATGTCGATCATTGTTTCGTCCACGCCCTTGGCGTGCATGTCGATCTCGACCGTTCGCCCGCACCCCTGAATCGCTTTGAACAACGTCCGCCAGAAGTCGTAGCTCCCCTCCGGAATCCCGCTCTCGCCATGCACGCGCAGCGTCAGCCCTTCGATTTCAGGACATTGCTTAAGCAGCATCGCCAGCGCGTCGCGGCAATACGCCGCGTGTGTCTCTCCCGTCAGCCCTTCAATCCTGTGATACGCATGCGGGCTGTCAGTCCACTGGTACGCGTGCGTCCAGATCCCCAATTGGAATTGCAGTCCACGCGCAGCGGTCTGTCCCGCAATGAACTTCAGCGCATCCAGGTTCATCTTTCGCTCGCTGTCGCTTAGCTCCACCGGCGCCGGCAAGACCGTTCCGTCTGGAGCGGCCAGCTGCATCACGCGGACGTTATATCCAGGAACATTCAATAAATATGGATACGGAAAATGTAGGTAATCGCTGGTTACTCCCTTGGGAAAGTCATACTCCAGACCAAACGCGAGGCAGAACCGGTTGAACCGGCACGCAACCAGCAAATCCAGGTATCCCCACCAGAACTCCCGGTCGTAAAACCACGGCTTGTCCTCAACCTCACTGCAAAAATAACGTCCAACACTGCGCACTTCGTTAGCCGGTCGCTCCACAATTGGCTCCGCCACGCGCAGCGCCGTTCTCGCGTCTGTGCCAAACCGAACCCGCTCCGCCAATTCAAGCAGCCCGTACACATACCCGCGCACATCGCTGCCTGAAACAATCGTGGCCGGCACTCCGGCATGCCGGACCGGCGTCAACGCAAAACTTTCCCGCTCGCCATGCCACACTGGCAATCGTGGCGCGTTGGCGGTCGGCGTCAGCCCGGCGGACGTCGGTTCCTCTGAATTCACCAGCACATAGAAAGCTGCGCCAAGAAGCTTCTCGCCGCCCTTAACAATCCGGCACAGCGCGCCCCTCGCGGCCAGTGCCGCGCGCAATTGCTCCGCTGCCCACAGCACCGGCGGTGCTCCAGCAACGGGATCGTTTCCATCGATCTCGATCAAACAGCCGCGGCCCGACTGCGCCAGCGCGCCTTGCGTTACGCTCGCCGCCGATGCCACTCCCGCCAACTTGATGAACTCTCTGCGCTTCATCGTCGATCTCGTCCTGCGCTCTCAGCCTCTTGGCTTTCTGCGGTCTTCCATTTCCCTGCCCACTGTTTGCTTTTGCTGCCTGCTTTTTAACCCCGCTAGCTCCGCTAACTCCGCTGCCCTCCTGGCACTTTTCCCTATTCCCTATTCCCTATTCCCTGCTCTTCTGATGCGGGCATGTCTTTGAGTTGATGCACTCGTCGGCAATCCGCAGCCGCTCCACAGGCCGTCCGCCAACCAGATGTTCCGTCACGATTTCCTCCGCATCTTCCGGTTTCACGTTCCCGTACCACACAGCCTCCGGATACACCACCACCGTCGGCCCGTGCTCGCATTGGTCCAGGCACAGGGACTTGTTGATCCGCACTCTTCCTGCCAGGCCGGCATCTTTGCTCAGTTGGCTCAGCCGCGTGTGCAGTTCGCTTTTTCCATCCGTTGTGCACGAGGGTCGCGGTGCGTCGGCGGGTCGTACGTTGTGGCAGACAAAGACGTGGCGTTCAAATAGGGGCAAGTGGAAATCCTCCTCAATTCATTCCAGATTAACAACTCCCTCCGCCCGGGCGTGTCCGGTCAACCGCTCGTCGTCTCCGTTAAAAGTTTTCCTGATGCCCGCCCCACCCCCATCTGCGAGAATAGGTGTCTGACAATGAGTACTGACAACCTCCTCGCACTGAAAGACGACATGGTGGCCTTTATTGAGGGCCATGGCCTCCATCGCCTCCCCGGCTACGTCACTGACGACATTCCATCCGTCCTTTGGGAAGGCCGCGGCAATCCCGATGCGTGGAAAGACTTTGTCGAGATGGCTAAGCACGTGGGTTCTCCCTTCGTCACCTTCAGCGAGATGACGCTGGACCGCGAGGAGCTCGACGCGCTCATCGAGGAAGCCGGCGAGATGAACTTCCCCGACGAGGAAGCCGCTGAGCTGGTCGAAGCCAAGTGGCTCCGCAAATACTCCGGCATGCTCGGCTACATTCAGCTCGGCTTCATCTATCAGGGCATCGTCTTCCTCCACGAAACCACAACCGAGTGGTACGAACGCTACCAGACTCTGCTTGAAAATATCGAAAGCTTCCACGATATCGTCATCGACGACGCTCACTCCCGCGACGACGAGGACGAGTAAGTCTCAGTGGCCGAATTAGCCAGTGCCACAGGGGCCTCCAGCCGCACCGCTTCAATCCGCACTCTGCCGCCTCAGCGCTGGCTCCTCGCCAAACCACACCCGGAAGAATCCGCTTCGCTTGCCCGCGATGCGCGCCTGCCAATTATCCTCGCCGAGCTCCTTGTAGCGCGCGGCATTAACTCCGCCGCTGAGGCCTTCGCCTTCCTAAATCCCGAGCCCGCGCATCTCCACGATCCATTTCTCATGCTCGGCATGTCCGCCGCCGTCGATCGACTCGAACGCGCCATCGCCGCGCATGAGCCCATCCTCCTCTATGGCGACTACGATGTTGACGGCACTGTCGCTGTCGTTCTTCTCAAGACAGCCATCGAAATGCTCGGCGGTGACGTCCGCTTTCACGTCCCGCATCGACTCCGTGACGGCTATGGCATGCAATCGAGCGTC
Source organism: uncultured Occallatibacter sp. (assembly GCA_964630985.1). GTDB lineage: Bacteria > Acidobacteriota > Terriglobia > Terriglobales > Acidobacteriaceae > Telmatobacter. The sequence goes on along the minus strand of CAZVYV010000111.1, from coordinate 594 downwards.
CTCGAATCGGCCCACGCCGAAGGCGTCCGCGTCGTCGTCACCGTCGACACCGGCATGCGCGCTTTCGCTGAAGCGGAAACCGCGCGCCGTCTTGGCCTCGACCTCATCATTACGGATCACCATCTGCCAGACGCCCACGACGCGGTTCCCGCCGCCCTGGCCATCCTCAACCCGAATCAGCTTGGATGCACCTATCCTGAAAAGTCACTCTGCGGCGCGGCCATCGCGCTCAAGCTCGCGCAGGCGCTGCTCGAGAAATCCTGTATCGAGAAGTCCTGTCTCGAAAAATCCGACGGGGTTCGGCGCGATCCTGCTCGCCTGCGCGAGAAAACCCTGCCCAGCTTTCTCAAAATGGCCGCCATCGCCACCATTGCCGACGCCGTCCCGCTTCATGGCGAAAATCGCACCATCGCTGCACTCGGCCTGCGCGAGCTCCGCCGCCCCGTCGGCGCCGGCCTCCGCGCGCTCTTTGCCGCCGCCGCGCTCGACCCCGCCTCGAAGCAAATCACCGGCTTCGATGTCGCCTTCCGCCTCGCCCCGCGCATCAACGCCGCCGGCCGCATGGACGTCGCCTCCGACGTCATCGAGCTCTTC
>CAZVYV010000110.1:8069-9216 GCA_964630985.1 uncultured Occallatibacter sp. | reverse complement strand
GTGAACAGCGCCCGCTCATCCGGCGGAGTGTCGCCACCGTCCCACGGCTGGGTATCCTTGCCATCGGCCTGCGGCTGGTAGAACGGATTCCGCGAGTCGGTCAGGGTGCGGGTTCCGGGGTCGGACTGCTTGGCGATGAACTCGTCGAGGATCTTCTTCCCGTGTGCGTCGAGTTCGGCCTGATGGGCGGCCTTGGCGATCTCCTCGCGCTTGGCTGGAACGCCGTACTTCTCCTGCCAGTAGGAGGCGGGGTCCTTCTGCGCTGCCAGAGCGTCCAGCACAAGTTGCTTGGCGCTGATGCGCTGGCCGAAGAGTTGCTGATGCTCGGCCACGCACTCCAGGGCGTCGAGTTCGACCGATCGCGCGCCGACGTTGAATTCGTTGAACTTCTTGGTCGCCTCGGCGAGGATTTCCTCGCGCTGCTTGGCAGGATCAAAGGTTGAAAGGTCGGCCACTTTTTTCTCCGCGTCCGCCAGCTTTTTAGCGGCGGCATCCTTCTCGGCCTGGGTCGCGCCGATCTTGGTCTCCAGTTCGCCGACTTTCGCCTGCATCGCCACGTATTCGGCGTTGGCTACGTCCCAGTTGGCGTTCAGCTTGTCGCGGTCGGCCTTGAACGCTTCGTTGGCCGCGTGCATCGCGGTTTCCTCGATGGCGGCGGTCAGGGAGTCGCTGGAGAACGCCTTGGCCGCGGCCTCGGCGGCTTCCCCGGTCAGGCCCGCCTTCGCGATAATCGCTGCGATATCGAGAGCCATCGGAATCCTCCTATGCGTTCGGCGGCGCCTGCGCGGCTTGCGTCCGCTGCGGGTTGCCCGCTACCCGCGTCATCCATCCTTCAAGGGCCTTCAGCATCTGGGTCGCCTGCTCCTGCCCCTCGGGGTACTTCTTGCCCAGTTGCTGGATCGTGTCGGCCAGTGGCCGGAATTCGTTGAGCATCTGTGCCGCCTGCTGCTGGCTCGGGTCGCCGGTCTGTTGCTGCGGCGCTTGCGCGCCCGGCGGCGCTCCCCCACCCTGCGGTTGCGGCTGTGCGGCTGCGGCCATGCGGCTAGGCCTTCTTGAAGGAGCCCTTTTTCATGCCCTTCTTGCCCTTCTTCGTCGGGAGCACGGGCTTGGACCCGCCGCCTTTGTGCATCCCTTGAGCGTTGTATCC
>CAZVYV010000110.1:0-7969 GCA_964630985.1 uncultured Occallatibacter sp. | reverse complement strand
CATCTCAAACGGATTCATCTCGTACATGTGTTGCCTCCTGCATCACCGATACAGGACGCAGGCCGAAGACGCAAAGGACTAAATGGTCGCAGGGAGTTACTTTCGGAATCAGCGACGGGGAAGTAGGCGGAGTTCGCGCAGGCCCACGCGGAACAGGGGGCAGCACCAATACACGCACAGCATGAAGATGTCGTCGATGCCGAGGTTGCCTGCGATCTCGACGAGGATGTAGCCGATGCGGCGCGGAGTGCAGCGGTAGCGCTTGGCGATTGCGGTCATCGTCTGGTTGCCCGTGACGTAGGCATCGACGATGTTCACCTGCTTCATGGTGAGGCGTTTCATTTGCTGGTCGCGATGGTGGAACGGGTGCCGCCGTCCTTGGACTTCAGCGACGGCTCGGCTTGGTTTGAGGACGCGCGACCGCCGGTGCCCTTCGCGCCCCCCTTGGGACCAAGGCCGGGAGTGTTGCCGCCTTCTTGCTCCTCCGGTTGCAGCCCGAGTTCCTTGGCCAGTATCTGAGCCTCCGCCGCCATCTTCATCTTCATGCGGAGTTGCATCTCCTGCCACGCGATCCACAGCTCCAGCTCCGAGGTGGCCCCCTCCGGCTTCTTGCCGAAGTTCGGGATGTGGAGGACTTCCGCCAGCGTCCACGGGGAGATGGGGAATCCCTTCTGCCACAGCTGGAGGTAGATGAGCTTCTGCGACGTTTGGACGATTTCGTGCATCGTGTTCGGCGTCACGAAGAAGCGGACGTGATCCGCCATCCAGTGCGCCCGCTGCTGGTCGGTGTAGATGGATTTGTGGTCCTTGTTCTCGCCAGGGAGGTGCGAAGGGATCAGGTTGCCGGGATTGTAGTCGATGTTCTCCGGCGTGATGCCGTCGGGGCCGACGATCTGCATGATCTTCGGCGTCCGGTAGTACTGCATCACCAGATACTTGAACATATCCGCGAGGTCGCGCATCGAGCGTTCGAGGTCGCGGGAGATGGATTTGACGATGGGTCCGGCGAGTTCGAGCAGCTTTTCCATCGAGTCCGAAGACGCGCCGACGCGCATCTTGGCCATCGCGGAGATGTCGCGGACGCCCATCTGGTAGTCCATCGCGCCGTCTAGGTATTCCGAGAGGAACCACTTGAACCAGTCTTCGAGGGAGTAGAAGTCCTTGGGGAGTAGAGGCCGGATCGGATCAGCGCGTTCGGATAGATTTGCGCCAATCCGCTGCCCAGTGATGTCGGTACGAAGACCCTTCGCCTTGTTGCGGTCGATAGCCTTGTAATCGTACAGCACAGACGGGTTGTAGCGGTTGCGAGCGGTCTGATGCGCGATACGTTCCAATTCACCGACGGCCTCCTGAATGTTAGCCACATCGTGGACCATCGAGAAGTCGCCGAACGGCCACGAGTCGGCGCACAGTTTGACCAGCGGCACGAGCCCGTGCCACGCGAACATCGGCCCGTCGCGGATGGTGTCCTTGTCGGTGAAGATGTGCAGGCGGCGGCCGGGGAACATGCGGCAGTCCTTGGCCTCGGCCTTGCGGAACACGGGCGTGCCGTTCAGGTCGTAGCCGGCGGGGATGTCGGAGCCGACGGACGGCACCGTGTAGCTCCACGGCGTCTCGGTTTCCTTCTCGGTCTCCTTGCCGTCGGCGCCCATCGACTTCGACTTGACGTAGCCCATCTTGATTTCGCGGCCCGTGCGGTTCACCGAGAGGTCGAGGATGTACTGGTAGTAGAGGCGGCAGGTGGGATTCTTGGCGGTCTGGGCAGTGTTGATGCCGCCGGACGGGGAGAACACGTCAGCGAGCACGGTGGTGGCCTTCTCCCGCATCTTCTCCATCCACGACTTCGGCGTCTCGCGGTCGGGGATGAGGATGTCCTGCTTCTCGGGGAAGAGGGCGTGCGCAAGGTACACGGGAAGGTCCTTGATGATCGTGACCGTGTACGCGCCTTGGTGGTCGCCGTCCTCAGGGACGCCCGTCATCACCACGTCGAACGCCGAGTGCGGGATTACGTCGATGTCCTGCCGCCCGCGCTCGCCGGGGAACTGGCGATAGTCGATCTCCAGCCAGCCGCAGGGGGCGATGCCCATCCACTGAATGCCGCGCTTGATCTTCACGTCGATCATCTGGTCTACGTACCAGGCGTGGGCTACGCGGTTAAAGGTGAGGGATTGTTCCTGAGTCTCGTTCGAGTCGGAGTGGTAGCCGGGCGTGAATCGGATGTCGGAGAGCGACCCTACCATCTCGCGCAGGTTGCGTTTCAGCCGCGCGGTGTGGAGGCCGCTGTACTTGCCGTCCTTTTGCTTCGACGCCAGGGCAGGAGTAGGGTCCCCAGTGAGAAGGCGAATCGACTCCTCCAGTTGTCGATAACCGGGGGAGGACTCGAAGTAGTCGCGTCCGTCGTCAACCTGCTGGATCGACCAGGTGTGGAGGTCTTTGTCGGGGGTGGCACGCCATTGCGGTACTTGCCAGGACTTGCGGATTTTCTTTTCATCTGGCGGCATCAATTCTCACGCGAGTGAAAGTAATGGTCGATATTAACACGCTGGTTCTTCGACTCTTCCCGGTCCAAATCGTCGAGCATGATGCGGATGCAGTCGGCTTCCTTGCGGCCATGCACGCCGGACGCGAGCGCGTCCACGAGTTCCCTCCGCGCGCCGACCCTGCGGCCACTGGTTTCGGCCAGCATCCCCTCCATCAACTCCGTGAACTCGCCGTGGTCGGCCCACCGCGCGTACATCTCCGCCGACATCTCCTTGGCGATTGCGTCCTCCTCGGCGAGCGAGGTGATCTCGTAGCGCTGGCAGTCCGGCGGGATCATGTCCGGCTCCGGCGGGACGCCGATCTTGCCCTCGGCGTCGCGGTAGTAGACTTTCGGCGGCCGGCCCAGCTCGCGGGCGGGTTGGGTGCCGCGGCGGATCGCGAGGTCGGCGGTCAGCGATTGTAGCTCGGCGGGCGTGGCGGGAACGAACCGCGACCGCAGCTTGTGCGTGTCGGTTACCCAGTAGCCGGTGTCGGAGATTTCGATTCGGTATCGCATTAGTAGGTGTCCGCCACCATGCTATCATCGCCGTCAATGCCGTCAATCATCCCCTCGGCGAAGTCCTCGGCCTCCTCCTTCTGGAAGTGGCGCGCCAGCATCGCCTCGGTCGAATCCAGCTCCACCGCGTCCTGCTTCAACTCTTCCTTCTTGCGCGGGCGCAGCTTGTTCGTGACGCGCTCCGACATCGTGCCTTTGTCGTAGGAGCAGAAGTAGGCGATCCCGAGCGCGATGTAGCAGTCGTCGGTGTCGCCCTCGGCGTGCTCGTATTTGGTCTTGCCGGATTCGAGTTCCTCGGCTTCGAGGTTCTCCAGCTCGTCGTAGGTGCGCTGGCTGTTGATGACGACCCAGCCGGATTCGATGCCGTGCTTCAGGGCCTCCATCATCATCGGGCGGGACCAGGCGTTGGTGGCGAATCCCCGGCGCTGCGAGCGGTGCCCCGGCGCGCGCTTCATGTCGTAACGGTCCATGTAGAAGAAGTTGGAGTAGCCGAGTTCCGCGAGCTGGAACGACGTGTAGTCGCCGACCGCGATCTGCACCTCGGGGCACATGAGCGCCTCCGGCATCGGCGACATGTGGCGGCCATAGTAGACGCCCAGGGCGTGCGCGAACGGCGGCACCTCCGGCGACGAAATGAACGGCGACCATAGTTGGCAGACTTCCACCGCCGGGTCGTCGTTCACCTTGCCCACGCGCAGCATGTCGATCACGGTCGCGTTCTGGCCCACGCCACCGCCGATGTCGATTCCGGCGGTGTACTGGAATCCCGGCTTCGGGTGCTCCCAGATGCGGACGAAGAACTGGAGATCGTCCTCGGTCGGCGTGCGCTTGAGCGGAATCAGGCGCCAGTTGAATTGGCGGCCGAGCGGCGACATCCACGGGATCTCGATCCGCCGCGCGCTGTGGGACCAGAATTCGCGCAGCCAGAATTTCTCCTGGATGCCGTCGCCGACGAGGGCGTAGTCGGTGTACTTGTCGGCCATCGACTGCTCTACGCGGTCGAGGGATTCGGTCGAGAATACCGACCAGCGCTTGGACTGGAAGCAGGAGCGTTCGTCGGAGGCGAACTCGGCAAAGAACACTTTCAGGGTTTCGTCGGAGCGCTTGGCGGTGACGTAGCGGAACTCCCAGCACCACTGCTGGTCGCGGGACATCTGCCAACCCTCGCCAAGATATTTACGCAGAAGCGGGGTAGAAGCCACGTAAAGCTTAGCGTCGGCGGATTGCCGTGATGTTTCACGGAGGGGCACCCAACCTTCGGGTATCGGATGGTTTCTAAGCCAGTCCGAGGTCGGATATTTATCGTGACCGACATACCACGGAAGGAAGAGGCAGTTAAATTCATTGGTTCCATCGTGTTCTCCTTCGCGTTCCCGCTCCCAGCGCCGGTGCCACCAGTCGCCCTTCTTGCGCGCCGTGGACTCAAGGACCAGGAACGTGCGCTTGTTCTCGTGCATCGCGTTCAGCAGGGAGGCCTCGATGGTCTCCTTGGCGTCGGGGAAGTAGGCGACCTCGGACAGGTGCGCCGCCACCGGCGTCTCGCCGCGGCTGATGCCCTTGGTCATCGACCCGTGCTGGATGAAAACGTCGGAGTCAATCTGGCCGAACTCCGGTCCGACCTTGCGGTCGTCGCGGGTCAGCTTCGGCTTCATGAACAGCGGAAGGTTGTCGAGGCCGAGCCAGATCATGTTCGACATTGACATCGACTTTTCTTCCTCGGCGGAGGCGATGACGCAGTGCGAGCCGCGCCGGAACAACGCCGTCCACAGGATGATGGCCTCCACTATCGTAGACATCCCCAATTGTCGAGCCTTCAAAATTAGCAGCTTGATCGGCAGCTGCTTGAGGTCCAGCTCGCCGAGGATGTCGAGGAAGATGAGTTGCGCCGCGAGGCGCTCGGGCCGCACGATCCGGTTCTCCTTGTCCTTCAGGAAGAAGTAGCGGAAGAACCAGTACCGGAAGTCGCAGGCGCACATGTACATCTCGTTGCGGATGTACTCGGATTCGGAGGGCGTGTACTTGAAGGGTCCGTCGGAGTTGGGGCGTTGGTAGAAGACGTTCTTGCCGTCGGTGTGTTCGAGGGAGCGGAAGTGCTCGTAGGCCTTGCAGCAATAGTCGATGGGGAACACGCCCAGGCGTCCGCCCGCGCGGATGTCGATCGCGCGCAGCGCCTCTTCAACTCGTTGGGGATGAAACATCGGGGATCGCTTTCTGCACCACGTCCATGTCGCGGACCACGTCCTCGAGCGACGGGACGATGTTATTCTGCGTGATCTTGCGGTTGTCGATGCTCACGTTGCCCATGTTGACGCGGGTGATCTGGTTGGTCGGCACCGGGGCCACGCGCGCGGTCTGGAGCAGCATCTTGCGGTCCTGGTGCCCCTTGGGATCGCGGGCGTAGGCGGCGGTGGCGCGCATCGTGTCCGGCGATTCCACGGCGGCGATCAGCGTCGCCACTTCGCTTTTGATGCGGTAGAGTTCCTCGGTGAGCGATCCCAGGACTTTGATGTGGTCTACGCCCGCCGCCGCGATGAGATGGTCGATGGTCACTTCCTTGCGCTGCGGCTGCGGCAGCGCCCAGTAGAGCTTCGATACCTTCTTGGCTTCGTCGGACTGGGAGTTCTTGAGGTACGTGAATATCTCCGGGCCGAGCTGCGCCTCTTGCAGGATGGCGTCGATGGCCGTCGGCGGATCGAATCCCTCCGCGAGGCCTAGCTGCTTAAAAGCTCTCAACGCCAGAGTGTTGTCGCCCGCCATCCGGTGCCTCCTCCTCGGCCTCGGCCTCGGCCTCTACCGCGTCGAGGCCCGTGCTCTCGTCCGCTTCGGGCTCCGGCGTGAATTCGTCGATGGTCATCTCGGCGGAATCAGCCGGTGACGGGCGCTGAATCCCCGACAGCTTCTCCTGTGCCAGCGTGAGCCGCTGCAGCAGGGCGAGGTGGAGGTTGAAGGCGTCCAGCAGGCTTTCCGCGTTGGCCGACTGGAGCAGGCTTCGCGTCTCCGACTGGAGCCGACGGCGGAGGAACCAGCTTCGGCACGCGCCCAGCGCTCTTGTCGCCATCAACCACAACTCTCTCAGCGCTAATCTCCAGCGCGGGGTCTGTCTCTTCTTCCAGTGTGGGATTAGCACCGACGGTGGTCTCCTTTTCGACGATTTCGCGGGTGTTGCCGCGTGAGAACAGTTCGATTTCGATGCGGTACTTGAGCCGCGCCCCGAAGTAGCATACGGAAGTGTTGTTGAAGGCGGAGAAGCGGGCGAGGTGGTCGGCGATTACGTCAGTGATATTGCGGGCTAGGATCGGTGCGGCGTACTTTTCCGGGCCATAAGGCATGTCATCTCCCTTTGTATGGTTCGACGGTAACGTTGTGCTGCGACTCCAGGTATTCGATCATGGCCAGCGCCTTGAGCCGCGGCGTGCATTCCGCCGCCAGCCAGTGATGCACTGAACGTAATCCTACGCCTACCACGCCTGCGAATTCCACCTGCGAGACGCGCATGGCGCGCATGAGGTTGCGGACGCGCCGCGCCATCCAGCGTGCGTTGACGTTGTGGCGGCGGCCTTTGTAGATGCGGTTCATGCGTTGGCGATGATGGCGCTGCGGTCTTCGGTGGATTCGACGACGGTGTAGGGCAGGCACGTGGTGATGACTTGGCCGTCCATCGCCACGAACTTGATGCGGCCGGGGATGGCGTCGAGCACCTCGCGGACCTTCGAGTACATGCGCGACATCGGAGGCATCCCCGGAGTAGCGGGGAGAATTAATTCCACGTCGATGGTCATAAGCGGAGTATACTCGGCCTGTCAAGGGGCCACAAGGAGGCCACATGGACGGAGTCATGGAATCGGCGGGAGGAAGGATTTCGGACCCGCAGTCGGAACTCGCGGCGGGGGGATGGCGGCATGTGAGCGTCGGCCAGTGTCCCAAGGGATGCGGCCAAGCCGTGCGCGTGATGGAGAGTCCGTCGGGCACGATGGCGTATTTCGCGCTCAACGGCAGGATGCACCTCAATTGCCGCGAGGAGCCGGATCAGGTGGTAGAGTTGCCGCCAGTGCCGGATCAGGAAGAGATGCTGAGGAAGGCTGGGTACGTAAAGTTGTGAACTCCGCGCGGTCGCGGTCGCTGCCGTGGCAGTAGTTCAGGAAATAGCAATTTCGGCTACACGCCTCCTGATAACGCGGCGGGTTCGGGTCCGACATTCTCTCTTCGAGCGCAGCGGCGTCGGCTAGAATCTGATCTCCATTGGCCAGATTGATCGGTTCTAGAATCCGGTAGTCGTAGATCGCGTTCATGCACTGGTCGCGCTCGATCCACTCCCGCCACTCGTCCCATGAGACTTCGTCGCGGAGTTCCCAGCGGCCAAGGCGCTTCCAGTTGTTGTTGAACCGGCCCTCGCCGTCGAGCATGGCAAGGCGGTAGTTGCCACGCGGATGCCGGCCTAGAGGGTGATGGTAGGCCAAGGATAAAGGGTGCGCGAGGCGTCCGTGGCGCAGAGCCGGAAGCCGCAGCATGTGGACGGTCGGAGTGTGGCCGGCGGCCAGCGACAGGAGTTCCGCCCAGCGCAAGCGTTCGTCGAAGCGATCAACGACCCGCCACAGGTTGTGGCCGGGGAAGTAGTTTTCCTTGGCGATGCGGAGCGCGCCGTCGAGCCAGGAGCAATAGTCGTTGGCGAGGGTGTAGATGTCGGTGGCGGGGTGGTTGCCGTAGCTGCGGTCCCAGTTGTCGGAGGGGTAGGAGAAGCCGGGCGAGGCCGCGGCGTCGATGAAGGCTTCCGCGGTGCGCTCGATGCCGTTCGGCGCGGTTAAGACCGTGATGCCCGCCGCGAAGAACCGCTTGACGGCCTCGCGGACGGGCAGCCGCGGGGGTTCGAGGGTCCGGTTCAGGCGCTCGAAGCGTGGGCAGAATTCGTAGTCGCTGAGGCGTTGAGGGTCGATC
>CAZVYV010000109.1:0-9217 GCA_964630985.1 uncultured Occallatibacter sp. | reverse complement strand
CGCTGCAGATGGAGTGGTGCCTGGACTGCCATCGCAATCCGGCGAAAAACCTGCGCCCGACGAGCCAGATCTACAACATGGCGTGGGAAGGCCCGACCGAGGATAAGCCGGTGTGGTGCGCGGTGGGGGATGAGGCGAGCGGGACACCGACGGCTACGAGTGTCAACTGCACTACGAATCCAGATCCCATCGCTGGTTTGAGGCTGCATCCGCCGTCGTCCGCGAGCCTGCCGACGTTTCGCGCTTTCTCAGTTGCGAAGTTCACGAGCCAGGAGGATATGGGTCACTTTCTGGAGGTTCACTACAAGATCCGCGCGCCGAAAGACCTGACCAGCTGCGAGGTATGCCACCGATGAGCGCAAAAAGAAAGAACTCGCCTGCGGTGGAGAAGTCATTGGAAACTATTGTCGACAGCGCCCAGCCTGCGCATCGCGAGCCGATGACGCTTGAAGCGGTGCGGCGCGAGTTGAGCGGCGCCAGGGGTAAGAAGTTTTGGCGCTCGCTTGACGAGCTGGCCAACACGGCGGAATTTCAGGCTGCCGTTGAGCGCGAGTTTCCATCCGCTGCGCAGGAGTGGGTCGATCCGGTTTCAAGGCGCGGCTTCCTCAAATTGATGGGCGCGTCGATGGCTCTCGCCGGCCTCGCCGGTTGCACCAAGCAGCCCGATGAGCCCATTTATCCCTACGTCAAGGCGCCTGAAGATCTGATTCTCGGCAAGCCGATGTACTTTGCCACGGCGCACCCGTTCACCACGGGCGCTGTGCCGCTGCTGGTCAAGAGCGATGAGTTCCGGCCGATCAAGATCGATGGCAATCCCGAGCATACGTACAACCGCGGCGGCTCCGATCCTTACACGCAGGGCACGCTTCTCGATCTGTACGATCCCGACCGCTCGCAGCACGTCACCTATCGCGGCGAGGGCCGCGAGTGGGCCGAGTTTGCCGAGGCGCTGCTCGATAAAGTTACGTCGACCAAGGATGGAACCGGCGTCTACTTCCTGAGCGCGACCATCACCTCGCCCACGCTGGCGCGGCAGTGGAAGGAAGTGCAGACTGCATGGCCCAAGGCCAAGCTGGTTCAATACGATCCCGCGCTGGCAGGAACATTTCTTGCGCAGGGCGTAAACGTTCAATACGACCTGAGCGGCGCCGACGTGATTGTCTCGCTGGACGCGGATTTCATTTCCAGCGCGGCTTATCCCGGCTTTCACAAACTTGTCAGCGACTACGCCGCCAGACGCAAGCAGCCTGAAGTCGGCATGAACCGGCTCTACGCGGTCGAGAGCACAACGACCACCACCGGCATGAAGGCCGAGCACCGGTTGGGCCTGCGTGCGAGCGAGATTCCTGCCTTCGCCGCGGCATTGGCGCAGGCGGTCGGCGTGACCGGCGTGAGCGCTCCTACTTATCCTTGGACCGGCGAGCAGCAGGCGTTTCTGGCGGCGCTTGCGAAGGACCTGAAGGCAAACGCCGGAAAGAGCGCTGTGCTTCCGGGGTTGTATCAAGATCCATCGGTCGCCGCGCTTGCAATCGCCATCAACAACGCACTCGGCAACTTAGGCAAGACAGTTTTCGTCAGCTCCGACCCGGTGATTCCTATTCCCAGCGACCAGCTTGGCGACTTCAAAGCAATTGTCGCCGACCTGAATGCAGGCAAAGTCGACTGGCTGGTCATTCTAAATGCCAATCCCATTTACGACGCACCCGCCGATCTGAATTTCGCTGACGCCTTCAGCAAGGCCAACATCGCAGCCCATCTCGGGTCGCACTACGACGAAACGGGGCAGCAGGCGCACTGGCACATTCCCGCTGCGCACTATCTCGAATCATGGTCCGACGCGCGCGCCTACGACGGCACGGTTTCCATCGTGCAGCCAATGATCGATCCGCTCTATGGCGGGCGAACCGCGCATCACGTCTTCCAGGCGCTGCTCAACGATCCGATGGTGAGCCCATACGATGCGGTGCGGGAGACTCAGAAGGCCAACATCAAGGGCGACTTTGAAACAGGCTGGCGCAAGGCTTTGCACGATGGCTGGATCGCGGATACGGCCTACGCAGCGGGTTCGGCCGCCGGCGGCGCGAAGAGCGGCGGGAATGTGCCCACGCCTACACCCAAGGATTCGCTCGAAATCATCTTCCGTCCCGATCCGAACATTTACGACGGCCGCTGGAATAACGTCGGCTGGCTGCAGGAGCTTCCCAAGCCGGTCACGAATTTGAGCTGGGACAACGCAGCGATTGTTTCTGGCGCGACACTGACCAAGCTCAACCTCGAAGAAGACGACATCGTCGAAATCACCGTTGGCAACGGCCGCGTCAAAGCGCCGGTCATTGTTGCTCCCGGCCATCCCGACAATTCGGTCACCGTTTACCTCGGCTATGGACGCGAGTTCGCCGGCCGCGTGGGTTCCGGACAGGGCTTCAACGCTTACCTGATCCGCAACACCTGGGCGCCGCTTTATGCCACCGGCTCCATCCGCAAGCTCGAAGGCAAGTGGGGCATCGCGATCACCAAGAGCCACTACCAGGATCAGCGGGGCAAAACATTCGACGAGCAGGGTCAGGGCAATAATTCGCTTGAGGCCGATGAAGCACTCGGTCCGCGCGGCATCATCCGCTACGCGACGTTGGACGAGTTCAAGGCCAATCCGAACTTTGCGCACGAAGGCGAGGGCCACGACACGCCGAGCCGCGACACTTCGCTGTTTCCCAACTGGGAATACAACGAGGCCAACGCCTGGGCCATGTCCATTGACATGAACAGCTGCACGGGATGCAACGCCTGCATCGTCAGCTGTTATGCCGAGAACAACATCGCCGTGGTGGGCAAGCAGCAGGTCCGCATAGGCCGCAATATGCAGTGGCTGCGCATTGACACGTATTTTGAGGGCGACCTGGCCGCGCCACGCGCGCACTTCCAGCCCATGAACTGCCAGCACTGCGAGAACGCGCCGTGCGAGCAGGTGTGCCCGGTGGGCGCCACCGTGCACACGCCGGAAGGCCTGAACCTGATGGTCTATAACCGCTGCGTGGGCACCCGCTATTGCTCCAACAACTGTCCCTATAAGGTGCGTCGCTTCAACTTCCTGCTTTACTCCGATTATGAAACCGAGAGCCTGAAGCTGATGCGCAACCCCGACGTGAGCGTGCGCTCGCGCGGCGTGATGGAAAAGTGCACGTACTGTGTGCAGCGCATCCAGGCTGCCAAGATTGAGGCCGACAAGGAGAACCGCAACGTTCGCGATGGCGAAATCGTGACCGCATGCCAGCAGGCGTGCCCCGCCGACGCGATTGTTTTCGGCAACAAGAACGATCCCAACAGCCGCGTTTCGAAACTCAGAGCCCAGCAGCGCAGTTACCAGGTGATCGCCGATTTGAATGCGCGTCCGAGGACGCAGTATCTGGCCGAAGTATTGAACGTGAATCAGGAACTCGAATCGACGCCGACGGAATACGCGCCGGCGAAGGGTTGAAGCGACCATGGCAACCAAGGAAGTAAAACCCAGCGATCCCATGATCGATCCCGCGACCGGAGAATTCCGCGTCATCGCGCAGGGCCAGACCTTCCTGTCGATCACCGAGAAGATCGCGCGCATCGTGCTCACGCCGCAAACTCCAATGGGTTGGTTCGCGCTCTTCACGGTTGCCGGCGGCGTGGCCATGGTGCTGTTGACAGCAGTCACCTGGCTTTTCCTCAAGGGCGTGGGAATCTGGGCCATTACCCAGCCGGTTGACTGGGGATTCGCCATCATTAACTTCGTTTGGTGGATCGGCATCGGGCACGCCGGCACGCTGATCTCGGCGATTTTGCTTTTGTTTAAGCAGGGCTGGCGTAACGCCATCAGCCGCTTCGCTGAGGCCATGACGATTTTTGCCGTGTGCTGCGCCGGCCTGTTCCCGCTGATTCACGTCGGCCGTCCGTGGTTGGGATACTGGCTGCTGCCCCTGCCTTTCACCATGACGGTGTGGCCGCAATTCCGTTCGCCGCTCCTGTGGGATGTATTCGCGGTTTCAACTTACGCGACGATTTCGGTGGTCTTCTGGTACATCGGCATGGTTCCTGACCTTGCCACGCTGCGCGACCGATCGAAGTCGAAGATCGGGCAGTATTTTTATGGGATGCTGAGCGTTGGCTGGCGCGGCTCAGTTCGTCATTGGATGCGGTACGAGACCGCCTCGCTGCTGCTGGCCGGCTTGGCCACGCCGTTGGTGCTCTCGGTGCATACGGTCATCAGCTTCGATTTCGCGGTTGCAGTTCTGCCTGGGTGGCACACTACCATCTTCCCGCCTTACTTCGTCGCGGGCGCCATCTACTCTGGCTTCGCCATGGTGCTCACGCTGGCCATTCCGCTGCGCAAGTTTTATCACCTTGAATCACTGGTCACCGAGCGTCACATCGACAACATGGGCAAGGTCATGCTGGCAACCGGCTTCATCGTGGCATACGGCTACGGCATGGAAGCCTTCATGGCCTGGTACTCGGCGTCGCACTGGGAAGCCTTCATGTTCTGGAACCGCGTGTTCGGGCCGATGGGCTGGTCCTACTGGGTGCTGATCACATGCAACCTGGCGATCCCGCTCACGACCTTGTGGTCGCGCAAGCTGCGCACCTCCATCCCGTTCATGTTCTTCATCTCCATCGTCGTAAATACGGGCATGTGGTTTGAACGCTTCGTCATTGTCGTCACCAGCCTGTATCGCGACTTCCTGCCTTCTTCATGGGGCACGTATCGCGCGACCAAGTGGGACTACATGACTTTCGTTGGCACGCTCGGATTCTTCACTTTCCTGTTCCTGCTGTTTGTTCGCTTCCTGCCCATGATTCCGATGAACGAAATTCGCATGTTGCTGCCGGGCGCAAAGATCAAGCCCAAGGTGGCGGAGGCTGCTGACTGATGCCCGCACGCGAAGGAACCTACGGCCTGCTGGCCGAATTCGATACGCCGAGCGACCTGGTGAGGGCCGCGCAGCAGGCGCGCCAGGACGGATGGCGGCGCATGGATTGCTACACGCCCTACCCGGTGGAGGAAGCAGCAGAAGCCATCGGCTTCCATCGCAACAAAGTGCCGTTGCTCACTCTCATCGGCGGATTGATGGGCGCAGCGGCAATGTTTTCACTTGAGACCTGGATCTCTGTGCTGGCCTATCCGTTGAACATCGCAGGACGTCCCTTGTACTCGTGGCCCGCCTTCATCATTCCCACATATGAGTGGACCATCCTCTGGGCAGGTCTATCCGCTGCCTTCGGAATGTTGGCGCTCAATGGATTGCCGGCGCTTTATCATCCGCTGTTCAACGCGCCCAACTTCCGCAACGGCGCGACAACCGACAAGTTTTTCCTGTGCCTCGAGGCGCTCGATCCGAAATTCGATCTGGGGGAAACCAAAGTCTATCTGCAGAAATTCGGTCCGAATTCGGTTGTGGAGGTGGAGTACTGATGTTTTCTTTCCACCTCAATCCGCTCAGCCGCAGGTTCCGGCTCGTTGCCGCAGCTTCTGCTACGGCTGCGCTGATGCTGATCGCCGGCTGCCGGCAGGACATGCAGGATCAGCCCAAATTGATTCCTCAGCGCGGAACGGATTTCTTTGCCGATCACCGCGGGGCGCGCCCGCAAGTGCTCGACACCGTGGCTCGCGGCCAGCTCCACGAGGACAGCTACTTCTATACCGGTGTGGTGCAGGGGCCGAACGGCTACAAGCAGGAACTCGACGAGATGCCAGTCGAAATTCCTGTAACGATGGAAGTACTTGAACGCGGACAGGAGCGCTTCAATGTTTACTGCACACCGTGCCACTCGCGAGTAGGCAACGGACTGGGCGAGATCGTGCAGCGCGGATTTAAGCCCGCCGCCAATCTGCATGACCAGGTGCGCGTATCGCAGCCACTCTCGCATTACTTTTTCGTGATGACCCACGGATACGGCGCCATGCCCGACTACTCGGCGCAACTGCCGCCGGCGGACCGCTGGGCCGTCGCGGCTTACATCCGCGCCCTGCAACTCAGTCAGGCCGCCAAGTCGACGGATGTTCCGGCCGGCGCGCAAGTCAAAAACCTCAATGACCTGGCCGCGCAGGAAGGACATCCCGAATACGCGCAGCCGTGGCCCTTGCCATCAACGGCGGTGAACGCAAACAAGCCGATCGCCAGCGAGGGAACGCCGGGCATGGCTCCGGCATATCCCGCCGACCCCAAAATTTCGATTCCAGCAAGTAAACCGGCCCCTGCGGCCCAGAAGTAAGGAAGCAAGAGATGGCTCACGAATCACAAGCCGCATCGCACGCCAAGCAGCTCCCAGCGGACCTCGCCGCACCCGCGTTTGTTGACGCCTGGAGAAGCCGTGCGCTGACGATTGCGGGAGTCTTTGCGGTGCTTGCCGTGATTCTGGCGTTTCTTGGGCAGGCCCAGGACCCTGAGCACTTGGGTTGGGATCATTTTCTGCGCGCGTGGGTGCTCGGTACCGCGGTCACATGGGGACTCTGTATTGGCGGCCTGGCATTGCTCATGGTTCAGTACTGCTCTGGCGGCAAGTGGGGATTGCTCCTGCGCAGACCGCTCGAGGCCATGAGCCGCACACTCCCGCTGGTTCTTGTTTATTGGATCGTCGTTGCCATCTTCATGAAGCGGCTTTACCTTTGGGCGGCCATCAGCGACACCTCCGCCGCGCTGAAGTCGGGCGCGATCAATGAACTGCAGGCCCACTGCATCGACTTCAAGCGGCCCATGCTCAATCCCAACGCATTCTGGTATGTGAGCCTGCTCTGTTTTGCCATTTGGGGCTTCTACGCGTGGCGGCTCAATACGATGGGACTGAAGCGCGACAGCGCCGGGCCTGAGACCACGCCGTACTGGATCAAGAAGCTTGAAAACATCAGCGGTCCCGGCATCGTGGTTTATGCGCTCACCATGACCGCTGGCGCGATCTACTGGATCATGTCGATGGATCCCACTTGGTATTCGTCGGTCTATGGCCTCCTGTTTTTGGTAGGGCAAGGTTACGCGACGCTGGCGTTTTCAATCATCGTGGCCATCTCGCTTTCCAAAGCCGAGCCGTTCAAGACCCTTCTCCGGCAGACGGAGCAGCACGACCTGGGCAAGCTCACCTTCGCCTTCGTGATGCTGAATATCTATCTGGCGTTCGGTCAGTTCCTCATTATCTGGTCGGGTAACCTGCCCGACGAAATCAACTGGTACCTCGACCGCATTCGCGGCGGATGGGGCGTAATCATCACTCTCGATTTCATCTTCCACTGGTTGATTCCGTTCACCATGCTGCTCTCTCGCGACCTGAAGCGGAACAAGAAACGCCTGGTGCGGGTGTGCCAGTGGATGATCTTTGCCCGGGCATTCGATCTCTTCTGGCTGATTGAGCCAAATTTCAAAGACGCCGCTCGCAACCTCCACTTCAGTTGGGGAATTCTCGAGTACGTTGCGGTGCCCGTAGCCATGTTTGCCTTCTGGGTGGCCTATTTCTGCACGCAGCTCAAGACGCGGCCGCTGGTGCAGGTGAACGATCCGCATTTGGCGGAGATTCTGGAGCCTGAACATGTCCACGCTTGATCACAACGAGCCGGAGGGCGAAAAGTTTCTCGCCTCTCACGGGCCAAAGCCGGGTGAGATCGACGCGTCGGCTGGTTTTGAGCGCAGCGATGCCAGCGTAACGGGGATCGCCGTGTTCATGATCTCGCTGCTCATCTTTGTAGCGGTGGTTGGAATGCTCTGCTACGGCATTGGCGCTTGGTTCAACGCCCGCATGAACCGCGAAGATGGGCCAAATAGCAAGTGGACCAAGACGGTGGATGTGCGGCAACTGGGCAATCTGCCCTCCAGTCCGGAACTCCAGAACAAGATCGCCGAAATCACGCAGACATTTCCAACACCGCGGCTACTGACCGACGATGGCGACCAGGACGTCGCCGATCTGCATGCGCGCGAGGATCTGCTGCTGAACAACTACACCTGGGTCGATCAATCGAAGGGAACGGTCCGGATTCCCATCGAGCAAGCCATGCAGTTGATTGCGCAGCGCGGGTTACACGTCGCGTCCGCGGTGAATACTCAGGCGCCGATGACCGGCGACATCATCCCCACCGTGACCATACCGCTGACCAACGGATACGCGCGCACCAGCTATGAGCAGGAACAAGCGGAGCAGGCAGCCGTCAAGCAGCAGCAGGAAGGGCAGAAATAGCCATGCAATCGGCAAGCTCATTCCGGAGACAATTGCGCAACGGGGCACTCGCCGCCGTCAGCGCGGTTGTGCTTTCTCTCGGCAGCCCGCTCCTGGCTGCGCAGGTTTCCAGCTACGGCGACAAAGAGACCGGTCCAACCAATGACAGGCCGCCCACATTGCTCAATGGCGTCGGCATCGATCAGCGTCTCAACACGCAGTTGCCTCTCAACCTGGCCTTTACTGACGATGCGGGCAAGCAGGTAACACTGGCCAGCTACCTCGGCAAGCGCCCGGCGATCCTGGCGCTGGTTTACTACCGCTGCCCCATGCTCTGCTCTGAGGAACTCGACGGCCTCACCAGCGCGCTCGAAATGGTCCGCTATGTCCCGGGCAAGGACTTCAACATCATCGTCGTCAGCATCGATCCCACCGAAGGTACAGACCTGGCCGCAGCGAAGAAGCGTGAGTATGTGAAGCGCTATGGCCGTCCCGAAACTGCGAGCGGTTGGCATTTCCTGACAGGCACGCAACCGAACATCGATGCGCTCACCCAGGCAGTTGGCTTCCGCTACGTCAAGCTCACCGTCCCCGGCAGCAGCCTGATGCAATATGCGCACGCCAGCTCGATCCAGATCGTAACCCCTGAGGGCAAGCTGGCCCAGTACTACATGGGGGTTGAATACTCGCCCAAGGATCTACTGCTCGGCCTGGACGAAGCCTCGTCGAATCGCATTGGTTCGCCAGTCGACAACATTCTTACCTACTGCTACCACTACGATCCCACGACCAACAAGCACGACCTGATCATCGCGCGCGTGATTCAGTTGGGAGGGTTCCTTACTGTGCTGCTTTTGGGCGGATTCATGCTGGTGATGTTCCGTCGCGATTACAAGCACGATCACCCGGGAAGAGTAGAGACTTCGGGGACGGAAAAGAAAGTGAACGGATAAGGGAATGGACCACATCAGCCCAGTATTGTGGCAGTTTCTCCAAAAATGGTTGACCCACTTCGCGCTCTTTCCGCCCGAAGCGTCCAAGATTGCGC
>CAZVYV010000108.1:0-9235 GCA_964630985.1 uncultured Occallatibacter sp. | reverse complement strand
TGACTCGCGACGCGCGCCAGAAGGAACGCAAGAAGTACGGCCAGAAGGGCGCGAGAAAGCGGTTCCAGTTCAGCAAGCGCTAAAGCGCTTGCAGTTCTTAGTTCGCAGTTCTTAGTTCGTATGTTTTCGGCGATTTGGCTTTCGGGCTGCTGCGAACTGTGAACTCAGAACTGGGAACTGGTTTCACAAATCTCCCCGCAAGGGGATAAATCCGGGTCACAGAATCACCAGCCCGGATGCAGTCCACGAAGGAGGACAATTGGCAACTATCACCATGAAGGAACTGCTCGAAGCGGGTGTTCACTTCGGGCATCAGACGAAGCGCTGGAACCCCAAGATGAAGGAATACATCTTCGGGGAGCGCAACGGAATTTACATCATCGACCTGCAGAAGACGCTGAAGCTTTTCAAGGACGCGTCGAAATTCGTGACGGAGCTATGCGGCAGCGGCAAGACGATTTTGTTCGTCGGCACCAAGCGCCAGGCACAGGATGCGATTGCCGAAGAGGCCACGAGGGCGGGTATGCCGTACATCAACCAGCGTTGGCTGGGCGGCCTGCTGACCAACTGGATAACGGTGCAGAAGAGTGTGAAGCGGCTGCAGGAACTCGATGAGATGGCCACGGACGGCCGCTACGACCTGCTGACCAAGAAAGAAGTAATCAAGCTGGAGCGCGAGCGCAAGCACCTGCAAGCCAACCTGGCCGGCATCAAGAGCATGAAGCGGCTGCCTGACGCGCTGTTCATCGTGGACTCGAACAACGAGCAGATCGCGGTGAAGGAAGCGCGCAAGCTGGGCATCCCGGTGGTTGCGGTGGTAGACACGAACTGCGACCCGACCGTCGTGGATTTCGTGATTCCCGGCAACGACGACGCGCTGCGCGCCATTCGGCTGTTTACGTCGAAGATTGCCGACTCGGCAGCGGAGGGCGTGAACATGCTGACCGACAAGGCATTTACTGAAGAAGCACCGGAAGCGGCGGCCGCGGTAGCGAGCGAAGGCGTGGCAGAAGGTGTGGAGATTTCGGCGGAGAGCGCGCCGAGCGAGGAAGTCGACCTGGAAGCAGCGCTGGGCGGTGGCATTCGCAAGGCGCCTGCGGCTGTGGCGGCGCTGCTGGAAGAGGACGAAGTGGCAGCGGAAAGCGCCAAGTAGCGAATCGGCGCGGAAACACGCACTGAATTCAAAAGAGCGTGGCCGCTTCGCCAAGGGCCACGCTTTTCTTATGCCGGAATTTTCCGGCGCGCAACACGATTGTGAAATCTTAAATGGATCGATAAGGCCGTCTACGGCCGGGGAAAAAGAGAGATGACGACAGTGACTGAGAAGATTGACGCAAAACTGGTGAAGGAACTGCGAGAGAAGTCGGGCGCGCCGATGGGCGATTGCCTGAAGGCTCTGCAGGAAACCAAGGGCAACATGGAGGATGCGTTCGTGGTGCTGCGCAAGCGGGGCATGGCGTCGGCGCAGAAGAAGTCATCGCGCGTGACCAACGAGGGCGCCGTGGGCAGCTACATCCATGCCGGTGGAAAGATTGCCGTGCTGGTGGAGCTGAACTGCGAGAGCGATTTCGTGGCCAGAACCGAGGACTTTCAGGAGCTGCTGAAGGACGTTGCCATGCACATCGCGGCCAGCGATCCACGCTACGTGAAGCCTGAAGACGTCACCGCTGAAGATCTGGAGCGCGAAAAGGAGATTTATCGCGCGCAGGCAGCGGCCACAGGCAAGCCTGCGCCGGTGATCGAAAAGATCGTTGACGGCAAGATGGCGAAGTTTTACGAAGAGGTTTGCCTGCTGGAGCAGCCCTTCATCAAGGACCAGGCCGTTAGCGTGAAGGAGTTGATCGCGCAAAAGGTCGGCAAGCTGGGCGAGAACATCACGGTGCGGCGGTTCGCGCGGTTCAAAGTAGGCGCGGCGGACTGGACGGTAGCGCAGACCAAGCCGGTAGAAGCGGCGGAGTAAGGGCACAACATTCGACGCTTCGCAAACCGAATCGAAATTCAAACCAAATAGAAAGGGCAGTCCATTGCGGGCTGCCCCTTTTGTTTTGGGCTGGTAGCCCGTTGTTTAAGGCAGGTAGTAGCGGAAAGAGGTCCAGAACATGTTGTCGACGCCCTTGGCTCCGATTCCGGATGCTCCCGACCAGCCTTCGCGTACTGCATAGCTGTACTGGATGCTCTGGCGGAAGCGGCCGTGATCGCCTTTGTAGAAGTCGTACCAGTAGCCGGCGGTGTACTCCTGAATGTTGCGGTTTTGAGCGCCACAGGAGCCACCGGGAATGTAGCCGGTTGAGCCGCCGCCGTTGTAGCCGGGATTGGAGTTGGTGTTGCAAGAAGAGTTGCTCAAGAGACGCGAGCCATAACCAACCGCGGCCGCGGAAGGCGCGCTCCAATGGCCGCCCCACTTGCCGCCGCCCTCAAGCTGCAACGCAGTCGGGGTGGTGGTGCAGGAGGTTCCGCCGGTGGGCAGGAAGCACGCGCTGGGCGCTCCCAGGGTGGTCGCTGTCGCGGTGGCAAAGTCGGTGCGGGCGGCGTAATCCATGCCGCCGTCGAAGTAAAGTGCCAGACGCGGGGTGGGGTTGATTTCCAGGGTGGCCAAGGTGGATGAGTTGTGGATTGGGGCCAGGTTGCCGTTTGCATCGGCTGTCACGTCAGCCAGCGTGGAGTCACCATAGCGGCCCACACCAGGCCCGTAGAGACCTTTAAGGCCGAAGCTGATCATGCTCCCCAAGGGAACGCGGAAGCTGGCACCAATGCCGCCCAGCGTAATGCTGTCGGAGTGCGCTCCAGCGGTGGTGAGCGCCGGAGCCACGGTCAAGCCGTTCCCGACGTCGGTGAGCCCGCCATACAGGTTGCCGTTGGTGGTTTCGCCGGGATAGACGGTTTCATGGGCGAAGCCGCCGATGCCGATGATCTCATAGTGGCCCCAACCCGGATCGAGCGCGAGTTTAAGGATCACATCGGGCGCGTAGTTAAAGGAGAGGGTAGCGATATCCGCGCAACCATTCAGGGTCTTGTAGACCGGAACCGCGACGTTGATGGTGTTCCCTGCCGAATCGGTCTCAGACTGGTTGGTGTAGTTGACAATCGAGGTCGCGGGAGTGCAGGTGCTGATGGCCGCGTTGTAGTTTCCGCCGTTGGTGCCGGCGCTTCCGAGCACCGCATAGGGCGTGTTGCCGGCCAGCGAAGCGGTGTAAATCAGCTGCGGATTCTCAACCGCGGCGCCGATGGCCACGGTCTTCCAGGTCTTGGTGACGCGGAAGCCATACTGGCGCGTCCAGACGAAACCCACATTATAGTTTGGGTCTATGGTTTGCGGCGTCATGATATCGCCGGAGAGGTTGGAGATGCCCTTCTTGTCTTCAGTAGCTAGCGACCAGAGCTGGCCGCCTGTAAAGGCCCAATGGTCGTTGGTTTCGGCCTGCGCCCAGACCACGCGCTGGCGGAAGACATAGCTGTTTGACTGGTTGTTATTTGAGGTGATGCCAGTGCCCAACCAGTCACCCTCGAAGTAGCCTCTTACCGTGCCCCACGGCACTTTTCCCTCCGCCATCATCGCCACGCGCGACTGGCGTGCGCTGCCGAAGAACTCGCTGAGCGTGTAGTTGTCGGCATGCTCGTAAGGCAGCGAGGTGAACGGGGTGGGAATGTCGCCGCCGGTTGCGTGAGCGCGCCACACAGATTCAGCCGCCGCGTAGCCGCCGGGCGTAAGGGTGATGCCTTTGTAGTGCAGAGTCGCTGGATTGTTAATGGCCTTCTTCAGATTCGTGGTCTCGTCGGAGACCGTGGTGGCGAGCGAAACCGCATTCGCCTTCAGATCGCTGACCGTGCTTTGCAGGGTGGAAACGGCCGCCGCATTGTCGGTGGCCGACTGCTGCTGCGCCGTGGCATCGGCTTCCGCTTTGGCCGCCGCAGCCTGCGCATCGGCTGCCGTTTGCTGAGCCTGCTTCAATTGCTCATCCTTGGTGGCAAGATCAGCCTTCAGGCCGTCAATCTCGCCCTGGAATTGCTGCTTCATTTGGTCGATTTGCTCCTGCACCGTGGGACCGGCCGGCGCAGCGGGTTTCCTGGCTGCATGCTTCTTAGCCGGCGGCGTTGAGCCGCTGGTTTGTGCGTAAGAAACAACAACACCGGCTGCAAGAAATGCAATGGCAGCCGCTTTCACTGTCAATTTCATTTGGGCCTCTCTTTTCCTCATGGAATTGTGTTGGTAGTTGGGAGCGCCCACGTGCACAGCGGACGCAGAATTCTTATGCATCCCGGGCGCATTGATGAAAATGAAAATCTGCGGTATTCCCATCGGCACGAAGAATTAGGGGAGTGGTAGAGAAGGAAGTCTCGCGCCGGCAAAACTCCTTCTGTCGTTACGCATCCAAGCCTCGCAGAGCAAGATTAAGATTTGACGAATTCACACAGAATTCACAGTGGCGTCGCAGCCACGGCCCAGCTCGGCGGGAAAGTCAGCAGTAAGAGTAGAAGCCGATGCAGTTTTCATGTGATTTTCAACTGAACCTCCTGGATTTTCGAATTGCCCGTCCAATGTGCATGCGGTTGCGGGGGAAGCCGCATGCGCACTGCGGAGATACTCAACCCATCTCTCTGGATCCCTTGCCATGAAATTGGGGAACAGAACTGGTCAGCGGCCGCAACAACAGCCGGTCCGCCGGCAGGCGGCATGGGGAGGGCACGACGGGGAAGGAAGGAGCGTCATACGATTCTGAGATGCACAGTGAAGAGAGTGGTTGAGGATTCCGCCAAAAAACACGAAAGCCGCGTCAGCAATCGAACTGCTGCGCGGCCTGTATGCATTGAATTCAGCGAGAGAGCTTACCCACAGGACTGGCGCAGCGTGCAACAACACGCGCAACACAGAGCGAGGGCGAAGCGAAAACTCATGAAGCGACTATAGCAACGAAGGGAAATTCGGTCAATCCCCGCCGGAATAGATCATTGCACGGCGCTGCTGCCGGCGCTGAGCAAGTTGGCCAGCAGGCGATATGCTCCCGGCACTAACTCAGGGAACTGCCGATAGAGCGCGTAGGCAACGTAGATGTAGGTGCCTTTTCCGCGATGCACCACGAGCAGACCGCCGCGCTGCGGATCCTGGCCCGGGTCGGCGGTCTCGGTGAGCGCCGTGTATCCGGGGTCCCAGTGATCGAGGAAGCCGTGGCCGCGCTCTTCAAACCATCCTTCAAAATCCGCAGACGTGATTTGATTGGGCCAGGTGAGGAGCGGATTGGTGGGATCGAGAAGTTTCACCGGCGCTTGCTCATCGACGACTCGCTCCGGAAAGCGGCCCATAGCAACGGGCAGCGGCGCGGGAAACGTGTTGCCCTGGTACTGCACAATGAGCGTTCCGCCGGCCTCAACGAATTTCTCCAGGCGCGATTCGGCAGCGGCGAGCGCGGGACGCGCGGAGTAGGCGCGAATGCCGACGACCAGGACGTTCCATTGCAACAGGTCTGCGGTGGTCAGCTCGTCGTCGGTGAGCAGATGCGGCACGATGCCGAGCGCCTCGATGGCCTCAGGGACATGATCGCCAGTTCCCATCACGTAGCCCACTCGCAACCCCGGCTGCACCTTTACGTCGATTTTGCGCGTGCGGAGCTCCGCGGGCTCGTACTGGTTATAAGGAAGCAGGCCTGTATAGCCGATGCTCTGCCAGCCGGCCGAGTAGCTTTGATCGCCGACGTGCGCAGTTGCCTTGATAGCGTAGGCGCGCGCGGCCACGTCGCCGGCAGGGGTCACTGAAAACACGAGCGGCTCTGTGTCGCCTGCGGCTTTTAAATGGAATTCGCGCTGCGCGGGATCGGCGCGCCACCCTTCGGGAAGCTCGAGACTGACGAACCCATCGGCAGATTGCTCGGAGTGCACCGTGACATGGACCGGCAACGGCGAGCCATCGAGCGGCAAAATGCGCGCCTCAGGCTCAACGCGCACGCCGACGGCAGGCGTGACCACAAGCGGCTGATAGACACCGCCAACGCCGGCGACGTGAGCCAGCGTCTGCACCACCATTCCGAGGCGGATGGGAACTCCGTCAAAGGTGAACTCCGCCCAGGCAGATAACGGATAAGGCGCGAAGGAGCGCTCACGCCAGGCTTCATTCGCGATGTCGTAGACGGGCTGCTCGGTGGTGGGCCGCGTGAAGTAGGGCTCTGTCGGTGCGACATCGGCGGGAACGCTCACATGAAAAGTCCTGTCAGTCGCGGGCGCGGCGGCGTGCGCCGCGTCGATCGGGCCACCGGCGTCATCGATTTTCCATGGCGTGCCGTTACCGCTCACGAGCCATGCACGACTCAACTCTGCCGCATCCAGCCCTTGCGCCAGATGCACGCGAACCCTGAAGTCCTCACCCGGCCAAACGCTGCGAGCGGTCTCATCAGCAGAAGCGCCACGGCCGCCAAAACCTTGCCCGCCGCCGTTTGTCGTGAACGCAACCAAGTCCAGGCCAAGCAGATCCTTGAGCGCCGTTTGAAACTGCTCAATCTTCTCGCCAAGCTCGAGCTCGAGGCCTGCCTTTGCCTCTGCGCTAAGGTCGCTGGATTTTACGCGCGCGTAGAGATCAAGCGTCTGGCGATAGATGGGAGCGAGATTGTGCGCCGCAGAAAAGTCGCTCTGGTTCTTGCAGTCGCTTGTGAAGGCTTTCAGGCTGCTGTCGATTTTGCCCAGCTCGTCCGTGAGCCATTCGGGCCGGGTGCTGCCAGCCAACCGAGCGAGTCCCGTAATACCCGTGGCAATGTGAACTTTCGCGTTCCAAAACAGGCCGGCGTCATTCTTTTCCTCACCGGCAGCGGCAACCGATGGCGCAGCGGCCCACAAGTGATAGCTCGATGAATCCGGGGCCATGAGCGCGGGATCGGCGCCGCCATACTGCGACTTTTGCTCGCCCCAGCCTTCGCGCGCAATTTGCACATACGTGCGGCCGAGCGCCGCGTCCCACTTGCCCACAGAAATCGTCGCGTCAGAAGGCAACTCGCCTTCAATCCATTGGCCGGTAATGTAATTCCGAAACCGCGCAGGCGTCCACTTGCCGGTGGCGTAGTCGAGCATCTGACCGTTGGTGATGGGCGCGAACGGCGTGCGCGAGTAGACGGCCAGTGCCTGCCACGGCTGGAGGCTGGCGCCTCCGTCTTTCACTGGCCGCAATTGCTCGGGAAAGACGCTGGGATCGGCCGCGGCTTTGAAGGCTTCCTGCGCGATTTCTCCTGAGACTTGATGATGACCGTGTCCGTCGCTCACGCCGCCGACAAAGGTGGAGAGAATGACCTGCGGGCGCACCATCCGCACCGCCAGAACCGCGTCGTAAAGGACGCGATCATGGCCCCATTTCGAGAAGGCCTCTTCTTGCGTCTTGGAGAATCCAAAGTCAGCCTCGGTGCCCCAAAGTTGCCGCACGCCATAATATTGATCGGCCTTGAGCAGTTCATTGGTGCGGATGAGACCAAGCGCATCGTAGCTTTCGGCGCCGAGCGCGTTCTGGCCGCCTTCGCCGCGTGTAAGCGTCAGCAGCGTAACGCGGGCGCCGAGGCTGCGAGAGAGGTAGGTCATGAGTGCGCCATCTTCGTCATCGGGATGCGCAACGATAAAGAGCACACTCGCCGTGGTGCCGAGACGCTTCAGCGCCTGCTCCAAATCTGCGGCGCCGCGGTCCTCGGGCAGCGGCAGAGCGTTGACTGGGGGCTCGGGCAGCGGAACCAGGGCCAGTTCGGCATCAGGCGAGAGCTGGGGTGGTTGTTGCGCGCTGAGCGAGGCGCTGCCAGAGAAAAACGCGAGCGCAGCTAGAACCGCGCCGAGCGCGATGCAATGCAGTTTTCGGAGAATGGAACTCATCAGGGTCAGTTTACAAGGCTGCGCGCAGGTCAGCGCCAGTCATCGTGCGCGCTGGCCAGTCCTTCGTTTACCACGGCGTCGAAGCCGACATTTTTCTTAACAAAGATCTCACTGAACTCGCGGTCTTGGCGAAGAAGAATAGCCTGCAGGCGCACCAGCTCAAGCAGGCCGAGGAACATCGCGATCAGCGCGCGCTCGGAGTGCGTGTGGCTGAGCAGGCGGCGCAGCGCCACGGGCTTATCTTCCATGGTGAGGCGTCGCGTGAGGAACTGAATCATCTGGCCGACGGTAACCGAGTCCTCCTCGACGTTGATGATGGGGCGGTTGCGCGCGCGGTCCAGAATGTCGCGGAAGATGCGGACGAGGTCGGTGGTGTCGGCGGCAATTTCGGGCTCCGCGCCGGCGTCTTCGCGGAACTCGCGCACGCCGGGATTGGACCACGTGGCCGCTTCGAGCATTTGCTTGTCGTGGAGCATCTGCGCAGCGTTCTTGAAGCGCTCGTGCTCAAGCAGGCGATCGACGAGCTCGCGGCGCGGATCCTCGGTCGACTCTTCCGGCCCGACCGGCGCGCGCGGCAGCAGCATCTTGCTCTTGATGTGAATAAGCAATGCAGCGGTGTAGATGAAGTCGCCGGCCACGTCCATGTCACTGGCGCGCAGATGGTCGACGTAGGCCAAAAACTGCGCGGTGATTTTGGCAATGGGAATGTCGTAGATGTCGATGTCCTGCTTGCGAATCAAGTCGAGCAGAAGGTCGAGCGGACCATCGTAGACCTGGCCGACGAAGACGGAAAAGGGCGACTGCTCGGCGTCAACACCGCGGGCTTTGAGCGCCGCTGCAACTTTCTCGGCAGTGGTCTTCTCGGCGGCAGGCGGCTCGGCAGCCATTGGCGGATCGAAGGGCAAAGCAGGCGCCGCTTCGGGGACAGGGGCTGGCGCGGGTGCAGGCGGAACTTTGGCTGGCGCGGCAGGTTCGGACTCAGGAGGTTCTTTGACCGGCGGGACCGGTTCGGGCGCGGGCGGTTCTTCTTGCGCGGGCCTCTTCGCGACGTCGTCGGATTGTGGGGAAGAATTTGTCAATGCAGTTTCTTCTTTTGTTGCCGCCAAATCCGGCGGGGCGTCCTCTGTTGGTTCCACTGGCAAGATCAGCGCATTTTCAAGTTCGGTGGCTTCGTCGACGCCTGCCGTTATCCCAAACGCTTCGACCTCAGAACCAATATTCTCTGGCTCGGCGCTGATAACAAGCTCAATTCTGCTCTCCGATTTGGGGCTGCATTCGACCTCTAAGGGCGTCCCGGCGCCGGCCTCGACCTCGCTCTGTCTATTTTCGCGCTCAAGGCTGCTCTGAGGCTCCGGTATGTTTTCTAGAACAGTGGATTTCTCGGTGTTCAATTCGACTTCAATGA
>CAZVYV010000107.1:0-9243 GCA_964630985.1 uncultured Occallatibacter sp. | reverse complement strand
GCAACCAGTGCCACAGCCCGGTTTCGTCGCACGCCATCACCGGCATGGGCCAGGGTTCGGCGGAGCTCGCGCCATGCACCAGCTGCCACACCTACATTCACGGGTCGAACATCAATGCCGCATTCCTCCGATAGGAGATTTGGAGATGGGTCGCGCCCGGCAATTACGGCGCGGCTCAGCTCCCTGAAGAGATTTCAAAACGCTTCAAGGTTTCATTTTCAGCAACAAGAATTATTCAAGTGAGGCTTCATATGAAGAACGTTGGCTGGTTAACTCGCATTCGTAATCAACAGCCGTCTTTCGCAATGTTTGTGGGAATGGTCGTGGCAATGTTTCTGGCAGCAGCCTGCATCGCAGTCGCCCAGGACCCGTCCACGCCCGCGCCCAGTGTGCCTGTATCCGCGCCCAATGGCTATGTCCTCCATCAATCCATTGATGCCGGCGGGCACATGAACGGTCTTTCGGGCAGCGGAGCCATGTACGACACGTTGGTCAATCAGAAGTCCGGCCCGCGCGTCCTTGGTGAGACGTTTGAGTTGCATGCGCTCCCCTCGAACAAGAGCCCACTTGTCGACGACCTCAAGGCCTTCAGCAATGGCTTCGGCGGCGATCCGATGAATTTCGCCAAGCTCGACTTTTCCAAATCCAAGTTCTATGAGTTCTCTGGGCTGTTCCGGCGCGACCGTCGGTACTTCGACTACGATCTGCTCGGCAACCCGAACATTCCCAGCGGCGAGACGATTCCCATCGGGCCCACCGCTTCGCCCACCGGCTCACTGGCGTCGCCGCAACTGAATACATCCGCATTCCTGTTCAATACCGTTCGCCGGATGACCGACACCAGTCTCACGCTGTTTCCGCTCTCCGTATTCACGCTTCGCTTCAACTACTCGCATAACAACATGGAAGGGCCGAGCCTGAGCCCGAGCGGATACCAGTTCGCGGGCTCCTACGATGTTCATCTCTCTGAATTTCAGCGGCACAGCACCGACGACTACACGTTCGCGATCGATTGGAAGCCGGTTCAAGGCACGCGGCTGACCGTCGAAGAACAGCTCGACCACTTCAAGGAGAACTCCTTCTTCACTCTGGACCCCAACTACTTCTACGTGCAGGAGCCGGACGGAACCAAGGTCGAGCTTCTCGCCAATTACGATGCTCTGACCCCTTACACCAGCAGCTCATGCAATGCGGGAAGCACAGGCGGCAACCCAATGCTCTCCGCAGCCAATACGGGCGGCTTGCCAATCATCAACCCGGCCTGCGCTGTGGCCATCAGCTATCTCCGCACGGCTCCCACGCGTGCCATGTTCCCAACTGAGATCGTTCGCCTCCAAAGCAACAGCCTCAAGAACGTCTCGATGAACGGCGACTTCCACTTCACCAAGGCCACAATGAGCCTTCCCTACTACAACGACGATTTCCAGGGACTCACTGTGGGTACCAAGACCGCCGGGGCAACGCGCTCGTACGCGTATCAGGCCACAGCCAGCGGCCGGCGTGAGTCAATCGCCGCCGACTACGGCATCGTCTGGCAGGTTCTCAGAAACTTCAGTCTCTCCGAGCAGGTCGACTATTCCAATGTCCATCAGCCGGGCACGACGACCATGACCAGCTTGACCACCCAGTTGACGCCGCTCGACACAACTACGTCGACCGGCAACGAGACCGTCAACAACCCGACCTTGATCACCACGCTGGGCGCCCAGGGCGGCGCCACTTTTGAAGGCAGTGGCAGCATCGGCGTACCTTGGCCGGCTTACTTCGGTCAGAGGTCCCTCACCAACAATCTCACCGCGACCTGGGATGCCTTGCCTCGCACCACCTTCTCGCTCACCTATCGCTACCGCACGCACATAATCGCCGAGAATGCATACAGTCCCGCAACATCGACCGTTGCAGTCGATCCCGGCGGCAATCCCGGCAACGTTCCGTTAACCCCGGGCGAGACAAACGGCGGCACCGTCACCATCAACGAAAACGGCGCGATCTTCAACGCCGCGTGGCGTCCCACAAACAACTGGGATGTGAACGGCTCGGTCGAAGTTCTCTACGACGACAACGCCTTCACTCCGATGGGCGCGCGTCAAACAAAGCACTATCGCGTGCACACCCTTTACAGGCCCAAAACCTGGGCAACCATCTCCGGCGCATACAACGATCTGGAGCGGCATAACAACACCAATAACTCCGGCTCAACGCCTGTCGATGGCCCGCTCAACCATGTCGATCACAGCCGCGTCCTCAGCCTGGCCACCGATATTGCACCCAATGAGCACTACGGATTCGACTTCGACTACTCCTACAGCGATGTCTACCTCGCCAGCAACATCTGCTACGACGGCGGCGCAACAGCGGCGCTGCCATTGGCCGCCGCGCCTGCTAACGGCGCCGGTTGCCCTGGAGCAACCGTAAGAGGCGCCACCTACCTGGAATTCGGGCCGGTGAAGAACTTCATGGACGCCCCGACGCAATCCGGATCTGCATCCCTCACCGTTTCGCCGTCCGAGAAGGCCCACACCAATGTCGGCTATCGCATCAGCTCCGTCAACGGCACCCGCTTCTTTAACGATCCTCGCGACGTCAACGGCTCGCTGGTTTCCAAATATGAAACTCCTTATGTGAACGTCGCCTACGCGGTTCATCCGCAGTTGATTCTTAAGGCGGAATACGACTTCTACGGTTACGGTGAAGGCGGCCCCTCGGGTTCGAAGTATTGCTCCACTTCCACCACGCTGCCGTCGGCTACAACGCCCGCGCCGGTCGTTCTCTGCAGTTCGCTCACGGGCGTGCAAACCGGTATGACCCTTTCGAATGCCGGTGAAACGATGCCGCGAGAATTCCACGCCAACAACGTCACCCTTGGCGTGCACTGGGAGTTCTGACCGCGCGAACTGAGTTCCGCAATCGAGATTGGCACCGCCGAAAGAAAGAGGAAATTGGCTATGAAGATCACGAATGGAATGATGATCGCCGCCATGTTAGCCGCAACTCAAGGAACACTGGCCTACGCGCAAAGCGCGGGAGCGGACACATACAAGGCAAAATGCCAAAGCTGCCACGGTGCGGAAGGCACGCCAAATCCGGGTATCGCCAAGATGATGGGCGTCAAACCCGTCAGCGATCCTTCAGTCAAGTCGCTGAGTGAAGCGACGATGATCGCCGACACCGCCAACGGCAAGGGCAAGATGCCGGCATTCAAAGGCAAGCTCACCGATGCACAGATCAAGGATTCGGTCCTGTACTTCCGTTCCCTCGCCAAGTAAGCGCACGGTGCTTCAAAGCAAGACGAAGTGCAAGACGAAAACCAAGCTGGCGCGATCGTCGCTCACAAGAACGGCGTTGGCGAATATCGATCGCGCAGGTTTGCGTTAGGCAGTTCCTGCTACTATCGCGGTTGCGGAACCAACGGCTGTGTTCGCGAGCCGGAGACAGTGACATCAACGCGGCTGGCGCTTGAACGTGCGGGCCTCGAAACAATCCAAGGAGATCCACTATGAGTAAGAGTTTTCGTTCCGGAATCGTGCTGGCTGCGGTGGTCGCGCTCGCCGGCTCCATGTGCTTCGCTGAAGACGGCGGGGCCCTCTACAAATCCAAGTGCGCCGCATGCCACGGTCCCGCTGGCACGCCGAGCGCCGGAATGGCCAAGATGATGGGAATCAAGCCGGTCTCCGATCCCTCGATGCAGTCTCTCACCGTGAGCCAGATAGCTTCCGCGGTGAAAAACGGCAAAGGCAAGATGAAGCCTATCGCCGGCCTGACCGATCCGCAGGTTCAGGCTGTCGCTGCTTATTTCAAGTCCCTCAAGTAAGCATTAGAATCTGCGCAGAGATTTGAAGGCAGGCCCGTCTCCCCCGGCGGGCCGTCGACAAATGGAGGTTGAGGAATCGTGTCGTCGTTTGAGAAATTCCGCGAGAATTGGCTTCGTCCGGCGCTGTTCTTCGGCAACAACCCCATTAGCCTGACCGGCGGCGCCATCACCACGGCGTCCGGCGTCACCATGATCAGCTACTGGCTGGCCGAGCTCGCCGGCCAACTCAGCGACAACCCCTATCTCGGCATCATCTTCTTCCTCATCCTGCCCCTGGTCTTTCTGTTCGGCCTGGCGCTCATTCCGGTTGGAGTCTGGTTCCGGCGTAGAGAGCTCCAGAAGGCCGGCCAGATTCCTGCCGCGTTTCCCCGGATCGATCTCAACGACCGCAAATTCCGTCACGGGCTCGATATCGTTCTCGTATTCACAATCGTCAACTTCCTCGTTGTGGCCACGGCCAGCTATCACGGCGCGGAGTACATGGATTCGCCGCAGTTCTGCGGCCGCTCATGCCACGTGATGAAGCCGGAGTTTACGGCCTACCAGATCTCGCCGCACTCCCACGTGGCCTGCGTCGATTGCCACATTGGCTCCGGCGCTCAAGCGTACGTGAATGCCAAGATCAACGGCACCAAGCAGCTTATTGAGGTAACATTCCATCCGCTCGCGCCGCTTGCGCCCAAAATCATTCCCAACTATCCCACGCCGATTCCCTCGCCCGTCACCAGCCTGCGCCCCGCGCGCTACACCTGCGAAGGCTGCCATACGCCTGCGCGCTTTGACGGAGACAAGCTGCTGGTCAAATCGAACTTTGCTGACGATGCGCAGAACACTGAAACGCAGACCGTGCTCATCCTTCACCTCGGCGGCGTCGACTCGCTTTCGCGCTACACCGGAATTCACGGCGTTCACCTCGGCCACATCGAGTACGTCTCCACCGACTCCACTCGAACCACGATTCCCTGGGTGGAGCGTCAGAATCCCGACGGCTCATTCACCGAGTACAGCACTCTCCCGGCAGGCAGCGGCGTTCCCAAGGGCGACCGCAGGGTGATGGATTGCATCGACTGCCACAACCGCGCCGCGCACACCTTCGTCACCGCCGAACAGGCCGTCGATCAGGCCATGGTCACCGGCGCCATCAGCCCCAATCTTCCGTGGATTCACAAAGAGGGGCTGGCGTTGCTGAACGGCACTTACTCGAGCCAGGAACAGGCGGCCGACCAGATTCCCAAGCAGCTTCTGGCTTTCTATCGTTCGCAGAATCCCGGCGTTCTCTCGCAGAATGCGGCTCTCGTCGATCAGGCGGGCAAGGAACTCGTGACTCTCTACGACCAGAATGTATTTCCCTTCATGAACGTGACCTGGGGAACTCATCCCAATCACATCGGCCACATGGACTACCCCGGTTGCTTCCGATGCCATGATGGCAGCCACACAGCGAAGAGCGGCGACACCATTCCTCAGGACTGCTCCGTCTGCCACAACTTGCTTGCCGTCCAGGAAGCCAAACCGAAGGTTCTCGCCGATCTCGGCATTCAGTAGCCGGCCAATGTAGCGCCGGTCTCCCGACCGGCTGTCGTGCGGGCGTCCTCGCCCGCACACGATTCCGCTTCGATCCGTCGTTTATGGCACGCGCGATGTCAGGTTGCGGTCGCTCTTCTCAAATCGTTCCCACACCTTTCGCACTGTCATCCTGAGCGAAGCGAAAGATCTGCGCTGGTCTTTTCCGCCCCCAGCCTCACCGTCCGCTCCGTCGGAGCGGTCGAAAATAGCCCAGGGTGGAGTCTGCGCCAGCAGACGTGAACTTTGGGTACGCGAGCCCGCAAAAATCGCCGCCCCGGAGGGCTGGCCGAACCCTTCAGCCCCGTCCTCCATGTTAGGCTGGCATGTCGCGCGAAACACCGATCAAAGCACTTCAGGAGCTCCATCCTTCATGCATTCCACCCACCCCGGTCAATTCAATCTCGTGGCCGCAGCCCATGCGTCCATGATCGAGCACGGCTTTCAACCTGATTTTCCCGCCGGAACCCAAACGGAGCTGACCGCAATTGAAGCTCAGCCCGCCCTTCCTGCCATTGCCGGTCTCACCGACCTGCGGAACCTGCTTTGGTCCTCCATTGATAACGACACTTCCAAGGATCTCGATCAGATCGAGTGGGCCGAGCAATTGCCCGATGGTCGCATCCGCGTGCTCATCGGGGTCGCCGACGTGGACGCGCGCGTCTCGAAGGGAACGGTCATCGACAAGCACGCTCAATTTGAGACAACCTCCGTTTACACCGGCGTGATCACTTTTCCAATGTTGCCCACGGAACTATCCGAAGGCATCACATCACTGAACGAAAATCAGGACCGCGCGGCCATCGTCGTCGAGTATTCCATTGACGCCAGTGGAACCGCTTCCGACGAGAAGGCCTATCGAGCACTGGTGCGCAATCGCGCGCAACTGGCCTATCCCGGCATCGGCGCATGGCTTGACGGTAAAGGCGCGCCGCCCGCGAAGGTTGCTGCCAGCTCCGATCTTGCCGCGCAACTCAAGCTGCAGGACACGGCCGCGCAGCGCATGGCGGGAGGCCGTTATCAGCACGGCGCGCTTGAATTCTCGACCATCGAGACGCAGCCTGTCCTGATCACTGACCAGATTGTCGGGATCGCCCCCATCGAAAAGAACCGCGCCACGTCACTTATTGAAGAGTTCATGGTTGCGGCTAATGGCGTCGTCGCCCGCACCTTCGAGAGCGCCGGCCTCGCCTCCATCCGCCGCATTGTGCGAGTGCCCAAGCGCTGGGACCGCATCGTCGAGCTGGCCGCGCAAAAGGGCACCACGTTGCCGGCCGAGCCTGACTCCAAGGCCCTCAACGACTTTCTTCTCGCGCAAAACCAGAAGGATCCCGACCACTTTCCTGATCTCTCGCTCGCGGTCATCAAGCTCATGGGGCCTGGCGAATATGTGCTCATCAAGCCCAATGCGCCCTCGCCCGGTCACTTCGGCCTCGCGGTCCGCGACTACACGCACTCCACGGCGCCTAACCGCCGCTTCCCCGACGTCGTCACGCAGCGTGTCCTCAAATCCTGGCTCACGAAGTCCGCACAGCCCTATTCTGAAGACGACCTCAACGCCATCGCGGAGCGATGCACTCTGATGGAAGATGCTGCTCGCAAGGTGGAGCGCGAGATGGCGAAACGCATCGCCGCCGTCGTTCTTCACCCGCATATTGGTCAGAGCTATCAGGCCATTGTCACCGGCGCGTCGGATAAGGGCACCTTCGTTCGCACAATCGACCCGCACGTCGACGGCATGGTTGTTCGTGGCGGCAAGGGCCTTGACGTCGGCGATAGAGTCACCGTCAAGCTCGTCAACACCGATCCCCAGCGCGGATATATCGATTTCGAGGCGTAAGTCACCAGTAATCTTTGAATCCCGGTTCAGAAAATCGGCAAATGAGCGCGCGTACGCGTCTTCCCCAGTGTCCTGAGTTACTGGGAATGGGACATTTTTGTGTCTTGCAGTCGCGCAAAGCGTCTAAACCTCAGGAGTTGTCGATAATTAAAGAGGCGGCTTGCTTGCTGCCTTTAAATCAACGCTTCCGCGGTTCCGTGCGATCCGAGCGGCTTTATCCCGGGCTTATTGGCCATTTCGGCAATCTGCGCGGCCGCCGCTGACTCTGAAGACAGGGGAATGAATGCGATCAGGTTTTGTTGCAGCGGGCATAGGCCTCGTTCTTGGAGTGGTCGCATCTGGATCATCGTCCGGTCTGCTCGCGCAGAAAGCGGGTTCAATCGCGCCCGCGACAGTCGTCGGTCCTTCATCGGCAATTCCTGACGCGCCCGCTCCGCAAATCGACCTCGCTTCCATCGATTTCGATGCCGCGCAATCCGAAAACGCTCAGCAGCCCGCCACGGGATCGGATTCCACGCCCAACAGCGCTGTCCCGTCCACGCAAAGCAGCGGCCCGCAAAGCGGCCCTGGCGCTGAACCAAACGGCTCGAGTTCGCAATCCCCAGCACAACCGGCCAGCGCTCAGGAGACGCAGCAACAAAAAGCCGCCGAGCAAATCAAACAGCAGGAAAAGCAGCGCATCGGCGGCATCCTTCCGTCCTTTAACGTCACCTATCTCAGCAATGCCGCTTCCATGACCGCGGGCCAAAAGATCGGTCTCGCCTTTCGTTCCGCCGTCGACCCTTATCAATTCGGCCTCGCATTCGTCGTCGCGGGTTTTTCTGAAGCTCAAGACAACGGCACCGGCTTCGGTTGGGGTCCTGCAGGCTATTTCAAGCGCTCGGGCGCGGCCTATCTTGACGCATTCGATGGCGCCATGATCGGTAACGGCTTTCTGCCTGCCCTCCTGCACCAGGATCCGCGCTACTTTCGTCTTGGCCACGGCACCTTTAAGCACCGATTTTTATATGCGGTCGCAACCAGCTTCATCTGCAAGCATGACAACACCGGAAAATGGGAACCGAATTACTCAAATGTTGGCGGCAACATCATCGCCGGCGCAATCTCCAACCTCTATTACCCATCGCAAACAGCAGGCTTGGGCCAAACTATCGACAACGGCATCATCGTCACTGGCGAAGGCACCTTTGGCGGTGTGCTCCAGGAGTTCTGGCCCGACATCTCACGCAAGCTCTTCCACAAAGATCCGACAAACGGCCTTGACGCACAGGCGCGGGCGGCCGACGCCGCCGCAAAGCAGAAAAAGCAGCAGGAGTAGAACCAGAATCAGAAGTAGCCCCACAGGCACTTTTCAAAGGATCTTCCCCCATGCCTTTGATATTTCGCTTCCAGAAGTTTCTTTTGACACGCCTCTCTTCGTTTGGGCTGTGTGTTGTCGCGCTATTCGCCGGCTCCATCCACAACGCGTGCCTTGCAGCTCAACAGCCCGAGGGCGACAATTCTTCGCCGGTCATTCTCGCCGCTTCTGAGACCGCGCCTCCGGCATCGGATTCGGCTTTACAAACGTCACCCTCCGCACCCCAAACATCCGGCAACAACGGGTCCGCGCCGCAAACCCAGCCGGCGCAAAATGCGCAGGATGAATCGAGTGGTCAGCAAACCAAGCGCATCCTCGGCATCATCCCCAACTTCCGCGCCGTCAGTGCCAACCAAAAGCTGCCGCCCGAGACCGTCAAAGAAAAGTTCATTGATTGCACCGAGGATTCGTTCGATTACTCCGCGATCTTCATTCCCGCTGTCATCGCCGGCTATGACATGGGCAAGCGCGCGACGCCCGAGTTCCATCAGGGAGCAGCCGGCTACGCTCGCTACTTTTGGCATTCGGCTGTCGATCAGACCAGCGAGAACTACATGGTCGAATTCATCTTTCCCACCATCACCCGCGAAGATTCGCGTTACTACACTCTTGGCCACGGCGGATTCATCAAACGCACGGGCTATGCCCTCAGCCGCGCCGTCATCACCCGCT
>CAZVYV010000106.1:0-9267 GCA_964630985.1 uncultured Occallatibacter sp. | reverse complement strand
CCGGCAGACCATTCCGGCAGAGGATTCGAGCACACGGGTGTCCCCCGCGCAGGCAGTTGTTCCCGCCTCAAAAGCACTGTCCCGACCGATAGACGAACACTCCATTGACGAGCGCATCGAAGCGCTGTTGAAACAGGCGCAGGCCAACCGGCCGAGTGAAGATATTTCATTGATTCGAAAGGCTTGGGAATTCTGCGTCTCCCATCACAAGGGGCAGACGCGCGCCTCAGGAGAGCCGTACATTGTGCACCCGCTCGAAGTGGCGGAGGTGCTGGTGGAGATGAAGCTGGACGCAACCGCCGTGGCCGCGGCGCTTCTCCACGACGCCGTGGAAGATACGCCGGCAACAAGCGAGGAGATTGGGGACAAGTTCGGCGACCAGGTAGCGCACATCGTCGAAGGCGTAACCAAGATCGACAAGATCCAGTTTGCCAACCGCGAGGACCGCCAGGCAGAGAATGTGCGAAAGATGCTGCTGGCGATGGTGTCGGACGTGCGCGTGGTGCTGATCAAGCTGGCCGACCGGCTGCACAACATGCGCACCCTGGAGCATCTGAAGCCGGAACGGCAGGAGGCGATTGCGCGCGAGACGCTCGATATCTACGCTCCGCTGGCGCACCGGCTGGGCATGGGTAAGGTACGCGGCGAGCTTGAGGATCTGGCCTTCCGCTATACGGATCCGGTGAGCTACGAACAGGTTTCGGCGGCGGTGGAAGCGCGGCGCGTGGATGGCGAGCAGTTTCTGCGCAACGTGGATGACACGCTGTCAGAGCAGCTCAGGGAGAACGGCATCAAGGCGCGCGTGGAGTGGCGCATCAAGCGGCTCTATTCGATCCACCAGAAGATCGAGCGCACCAAGGTTTCTTTCGACCAGGTGTACGATCTGCTGGCAATTCGCGTAATCACCGAGGACGTGGCGTCGTGCTACGCGGTCTTCGGGTTGATCCACACTTTGTGGCGGCCGGTGCCGGGGCGCATCAAGGATTTCATCGCTATTCCCCGCGCCAATCGGTACCAGTCACTGCACACCACGGTGATGAGCGCCAGCGGGCACCAATTCGAAGTGCAGATTCGTACCGAAGAGATGCACCGCATCGCCGAAGAAGGCATTGCGGCGCACTGGAAGTACAAGGCGAGCGGCGGCGTGGTGACAGCACGCGACGAGGAGCGGTTGAACTGGATTCGTCAGCTTGTCGAATGGCAGAAGGAGATGACGGATCCCAACGAATTTCTCTCCAGTCTGAAGATGGACCTCTATCCCGATGAGGTGTACACCTTCACGCCGAAGGGGAAAGTGGTGGTGGTTCCGGCGGGGGCAACGCCGGTAGATTTTGCCTACACGATTCACACCGACGTGGGCCACTCCTGCGTGGGCGCGAAAGTCAACGGCCGCATGGTGCCGCTGCGCACCAAACTGCGCACGGGCGACATCGTTGAAATCGTTACGCAGAAGGATCACAAGCCAAGCCGCGACTGGCTGACCTTCGTCAAGAGCCCGCGCGCGCGCAACAAGATCAAGCACTGGCTGAATGAAGATCAGCGTCTGCGAGCGGTGGATATCGGCAGAAAACTTCTGGAGCGCGAAGCACGAAAGTTCAAAGTGCCGATGGCGCAGATTGGCGACCAGGATCTGGGGCGCATTGCGAACGAATTCGGCGTGGCCACGGCTGCCGATCTGCTAGCCACGCTGGGGCAGGGCAAGAATAGCGCGCACCAGTTGCTGAGCAAGCTTGCACCGGGCTTCGCGGCCCCGCCCGAGGCCGAGCCGGGCACGACGCCGAAATCGGGCGAAGCAGGAATGACGGATGCAGTGCGCAGGCTGCATTTGACTGGATCGGATTCGCTGCAGGTGGAGGGCCAGAACGACCTGCTCGTGTATCGCGCGCGATGTTGCAACCCTATTCGCGGCGAGGAGATTGTGGGCTACGTGACGCGCGGCAAGGGCGTGGCCGTGCACGCGCGGAGTTGCCCGAACGTGCAGAACCTGCTTTACGAGAGCGACCGGCGCATCAACGTGGAATGGTCGCGCGCGGCCGAAGGCGCCGGACAAGCGCAGCGCTACCCGGTCAAGATCATCGTGCACTGCGAAGACCGCACAGGCATGCTGAAGGAGCTTACCGCCGTCATCTCCGACGAGAATACAGACATTCGGGCCGTGGATTTGAGCCGCGACGAAGAGGGCGAAGCGATTATCGAGTTTGTGGTGGAAGCCGAAGACGTGCGCCACCTGAATCGGATGGTGCTGGGATTGCGGCGCGTGGAAGGCGTGAGGCAAGTGATACGAACGCAGAAGGTTTAACCGCATCGCTTGCCATTTGCCCTTAGCTGTTAGCTCCTTCAACGGTGATTCGATCTCCGGCCGAAAAAACATCTTGAAGATCATTGAACTTCGCAGCCGACGGATCAAACTCCCGCCTCGATGCGCTTGGTTCAGAACCGAAATGATGGTCTGAACTGCTCAGACTGTTGCCGATTGCCGTGCGAGGGTGGAATCGAGTGCGAGTTTTCCCGCAACTGCAACGTACCTTGCCAGGAGATCCCATGTCATTCGGACTTTATGCCGCCGGCTTCGCAATCGTAATCGCCGGGCTGGTGTACGCAGCGCACTTGGTGCACGTGCCCTCGCACTGGATTCTTGTGGGTGCGGTTGTGATGATCGGCATTGGGCTTCTGTCGGCTGTGAAGGCGACGCGGCAGAAAGATGCCGCCAGCTAGCAAAGATCACCGCCCAGGGCGAGGCGAATGTGCTTCGAGCGCGCCAGGACCATTCCAGATCTCACCAAGGATGCGATAGAGGTACGCGGCGCGCTCAGGCATCGGAATCCTGTTAATTGGTTGGGGCTTTCTCGAAGCCAGGAGCCACCACGCAACCGGCGCCTGGTTGATGTCGTATCCGGCGTCGCGCAACAAGCCAAGACCGACTCGATCGCTTTGCTCATCTCGTATCCGCTCAACCTGCGACTTCGCAAAGTCTGCTGCGCCCCACGCGATGAGGGGGGCGGTGAGAGGGTTGAGGTAGGCAAAGGAAGCCACCGCAACCCCAGGCACAACGCCACGCATTCGGAAAGCCTCGTTTTCCATGGTGAAGGCGATGGCGTCGGCAAGCACGGCCGCGAGTTGGGAATCGTTGTTCAGGCGCTCGACAACTTGATGGGGTATCAGGATGACTCCGCTGGGCAGAGGCGTGACCCGATTCCATTTTTTGTCCGCAGTGAGCTCAACCCGAAAATTGATTTTTCTCGGGTCATCATCGGGCAAGTCCCTCTGGAAGGATGGAACGAGAGTTTTTAGAATGCCATCTACGCGAGCCTGCATTGCAGGATCGGAGTAAAATGTGGGCGCGGGGCTGTCAAGCGAGATATATTTCAGCGCGATTTTGTCAGGCTGAAGAGGATCGGCGATTGCAGCAATGTGGACGAGGTCGCTTCGCGCATAGACCTCAGCCTTGGAAACGATATTCGGACTAAGCCTCACCTCTTCGGCCCGCACCTCTCCGCCGCCGCCGAGCTTGCCCCTGTACTCAATCCAATCACCGGGCTTCAAGTCGGCGAGCGTACGGAGCGGCGGGATCCAGCTCATGTGGGTATTGCCCCTGAAATGGATCTGGTAGCCATCGGCGCGGACTATAAATCCGCCGGGAGACGCGCGTTCGGGACCGCCGGAGGGCACCGCATCAATGACTGCGGAACCCTGAACCGGACCGAGAGGAGGCTGTCGGGGCTCGATTTTCTCCGCTCGAACCGCCAATTTCTTCTTTGCGCCGTAAACAGTCAACGGTTCCCCAAGATAGGGAGCGTACGGGGGACAGTCAAAATTGCTCAAAGTCTCGCCGGAGCCAGAATGAGACAGGCTGAGAGTGTCTGGACCACAGAGCACATGATATCCGTTGACATCGAAATCGGAGTTCGATGCAACGCGGGTTACGTAGCCCTCGATCGCAGGGTCTTCTTGCGGCTGGGACACAGCACCGTGTACGCCCACCAATCCAGAGAGCAATACAAGTGTCATGTTTTTCATTGCCGCAGTATAGCGCCGGGCCAACAGGAGATTGTCAGCAAAGGTGCGGCGAGACGGCGCCAGAAGAATCCGGGAGGGCGCTAGGAAACGAGCTCCAGCGCCGCTCTACCCCTGCGGGGCGCGATGAAGTGGTCTGCGCGGGAGGCGATCGCGATACCTTCGCGGCCAAGGAGCTTGCGAACCTGGCCGCGGGCGTGGTCGGCCCAGGGCCCGCGGTTGTCGAGCTTGACATAGGCGCGCCAATGGCGGAGAGCATTGCGGTGCTCGCCAGTGCGCTCATACGCGAGGGCGAGGTTGTAGTGGGCGTCGGCGTAGCGGGGCGAGAGGGTGACGGCCTTCAGGTAGGCGGCGATGGATTCGTCGATGCGCTCAAGTTCGTCGAGCACATTGCCGAGATCGAAGTAAGCAAGCACATATCCGGGGTCGGCCTCGGTGGCGCGGCGGTAGAGTTCCTCTGCGCGGCCGAACTGGCGCAAGTGGAAGAACAACGTGCCCAGGTTTATGCAAGCTGCCGCATACTGCGGATCGATGGACAGAATCTCCTGGTAGAGATTGATGGCGCGTTGCTTCTCGCCGACCTCCTCGGCCTGAACCGCGGCATGGAAGCGCTCCTGAAGGCCACGCAGACCGGGCGTGCCGACGCGGCGCATTGCAGAGGTGCCTGCGGCGTCGTTTTGCGAGCCACCCATGCGCTCGAAGTCGAAAAGCAACTGGCGGCGGATAGGGTCGACCATAGCGCCGCGATGGCGGAAGGCAAGACGCGTTCCAGTGCGGACCACGCAGGCCTCAAGCAGAGGGTTGCTCATGCCAGCGACGGCTTTCATGGCCAGAATAGACTCGCGGATTGAAGCCGCAGGCACTTCATCTTCGCGCAGCGAGTGCAACGTGCGCAGTTGCCCGAGATCCTGAAAGGTATAAAGCTCCTGTTGAGGAATCAGCCCGGCTCTTTCCCAGGCTTGCAATTGGCGGGCGCTGATTTCA
The DNA here is from genome assembly GCA_964630985.1 of uncultured Occallatibacter sp. Classification (GTDB taxonomy): domain Bacteria; phylum Acidobacteriota; class Terriglobia; order Terriglobales; family Acidobacteriaceae; genus Telmatobacter. The sequence goes on along the minus strand of CAZVYV010000106.1, from coordinate 4,269 downwards.
AGGATGCGCAGAACGTCCTGACGGCGATAACTGGTCACGCTTGGATGCTCCCCCAGGTGAACCTTTCGAACTCGGTTGCGCACTCAGATCCAGAATGCGGATGCTGTACTCAGAATTCCAACCAAGATCCCGACCGCAGGTCAAACCCAGACGACGGATCAGATACAGACCAAAGCTCTCGGAACAGTTGCGGAGGAATCTTTCCCATTGCGATTATGCCAAGACTGCGCGCGAATAAACGCACTGGAACCGATGCAGTAACTAAAAACTCGTGGATAACGAGTACATGATTTGGTTCATGCAGCGCTTGTTGACGCAGGAGCGTTCAAGACCGCGCAAATTTTGTCCGCGCGCGGGATGGCGGGGAGCGCCCAGCAGAGCGCGTGCCAGGAGACATGAACCGGTCTCGTGGAGGAGTGACCCAAAATGGTCAACGTGCGCCCGCCATGCACCAGACCCGGAAAGTTGTATAGCCGTGCGTCGATGAAGCCGTGCATTGCCCTGAGTTAAGTTCTACGATTTTCATTGCTTGTGGAATTTACGTTATGTTAGGCTCCCGGACGCGAGCATGTACGGACGCAGAGGCCCCGGGCCCCATGCTGAACCCAACCTTCTGCTTCGCATCAAGCGATCCGCCGCGGCTGGTGTCTGTCCGGGGTGGTACGGAAGCCTTGCTCGGATATAGCCAGCACGAACTCCTCACAGCCAGCGTTAATCTGAAGGATTTGATCCATCCGGACGACACCGGATTAGCCGAGCACATTTTCTCGAATTCTCTCGAGATCCGATCCGGCTGCATCAACGTCCGGCTGCGTCACGCCGACGGGCGCATCCGTTGCATGAAGGGATGCTTCACGAAGAAACCGGCCCGCACCGGAGACAATGTGATTCTCGAGCTGACGCTCGAAGACGCGCGAAATGTGGCCGAACCCGGCGACGCCTTTCTGTTGAAAAGCTTCAAATCCCTCATCGAACACACAAGCGACCATATCTATGTCAAGAACCGCAATCACGTCATCCTTTCGGCGAGCCGCGCGGTCCCGTCCCTGACGGAAACGGCGAAGATCGCGGCTGAACTGGCGGGAAAGACGGATTACGACATTTACCCCGAAGTGATCGCAGATTTGTCGTATCAACTGGAGAACCAGGCAATCTCAGAAAACCAGCGCGTGAACCAGGTGCAGCGGCTTATGGCTCAGGATGGATCGGACCACTGGATCGACGACCGCAAGTATCCGATCACCGGGCCGAACGGCGAAGTTGCCGGAATATTCGGCATCGCTCCGGACATTACCCTGGAGATTGAGGGAAGCCTGAAGCTGCGCGAGAGTGAAGACCTGTTGCAATTATTCATTGAGCACGCGCCCGTCGCGCTGGCCATGCTCGACCGCGAAATGCGCTACCTGGCTGTGAGCCGAAAGTGGCTGGAGATCCACAATCTCGTTGGTCGCGATCTTATCGGGCAATTGCATTACGGTACTTTTCCGAATACTCCGGAGGAGTGGAAGGCACAGCATCGCCGCGCGATGGCGGGCAAAGTCGTGCCGTCCGGCGAAATTTGCCTGCCGAGAGATGACGGCAGCGTGCAATGGATGAACAGACAGATTCGCCCTTGGCTTAGGGGTGACGGCAAGGTGGGTGGCATCATCATCTTCACCGAGGACATCACCGAGCGCAAGCGTGCGGATACGGCGCTCCGCGAGAACGAGGAAGCGCTCAAAGAGACGCAACGAATTGCGGGTTTGGGCAGCTATTGCGTGGAGGTCGGGGCAGGGCGTTGGACGAGCTCGGCAGTGCTGAACGAGTTGCTCGGAATCGACGAGGAATTCGAACGCACCCACGAGGGATGGTTTGCTCTGGTCCATCCCGACGATCGCGAGATGTTAACCGCTTATTTCACGGAAGAAGTTCTGGGCAAGAGATCTCCGTTCGACGGGGAGTATCGCATTGCTCGCCTCTCCGACGGAGCGGTGCGCTGGATACACAGTTTGGGAAGGGTGGAGTTCGATGAGCTTGGAAAGCCGACAATCTTCCGAGGCACAGCTCAGGACATCACCGAGCGCAAGCGCGCGGACACGGCGCTCCGCGAGAGCGAGGAATCGCTCAAAGAGGCGCAGAAGATTGCCGGTTTGGGCAGCTATCGGTTCGATATCGACGCTGGAAGATGGACAAGTTCCGATGTGATGGACGAGATCTTCGGAATCGATACGGAGTACGAACGGACGGTTGAAGGATGGGCGGCCCTGATCCATCCCGAAGAGCAATCGTCGATGCTCGCCTATTTCAAGGATGAAGTGCTCAGCCAGTGCAAGCCGTTTGACAGAGAGTATCGGATTGTTCGCCAGACGGACGGGGCGGTCCGCTGGGTGCATGGCATAGGACGTCTGGAGTTCGACGCTCAGGGGCGCCCGGTGAAGATGCCCGGCACCATCCAGGACATTACCGAAGCCAGGCAGGCCCAGGAAGCGCTGCGAGAGAGCCAGCATTTGCTGCAACTCTTTATTGAGAACGCTCCTGTGGCACTGGCGATGTTCGACCGCGAGATGCGCTATGTGTCTGTGAGCCGGAAATGGCTGGAGGACTATGGCCTGGTGGGCCGCGATGTGATCGGGCGGTCGCATTACGAAGTGGTTCCAGACATGCCGGAACGGTGGAAGGAAGGGCACCGTCGCGGACTGGGCGGGGAGCGGGTGCACGTCGAAGAAGACCGATTCGATCGCGCCGATGGCACGGTGGAGTGGAGCCGCTGGGAAGTCATTCCCTGGCGGACTGGCGATGGCTCCGTGGGCGGAATCGTCCTCTTCGCCGAAAACGTCACTGAACGAAAGGCGGTCGAAGACCGGCTGCGGCTGGGCGCAACAGTGTTCACTGGCGCGCGCGAAGGCATCACGATCACCGATCGATCGGGAAAAATTCTCGAAGTGAACGATGCCTTTACCCGGATCACCGGATATACGCGCGAAGAGGTGCTCGGGTTGAATCCGCGCATGCTCCAGTCGGGCCTTCACAGCGGGGAGTTCTACGAGAACATGTGGAGCTCGCTGAATCGCGAGGGGCATTGGTCAGGGGAGATTTGGAACCGCACCAAGAGCGGAGACATCTACGCAGAAATGCTCACCATCAATGCCATCCACAACGCCAAGAGCGACGTGGAGCAATATGTTGGCATGTTTACGGACATTACGGAACTGAAAGAACAGGAACAGCGGCTGGAGCACATCGCGCGTTACGATGCGCTAACCGGGCTTCCCAACCGGACGTTGCTCGGTGACCGGCTGCGCCAAGCCATGGTTCATGCGCACTGGAAGAAAGGTATGCTGGCCGTAGCCTGCTTCGACGTCGACGGCTTCAAGGCCATCAACGACCGCTATGGCCACGCGACCGGCGACGGGCTGCTGACGGCCCTGGCATTCCGGATGAAACGGGCCCTGCGGGAAGGCGATATGTTGGCCCGGCTGGGCGGAGATGAGTTCGCCGCCGTGATCCTGGATCTGGACGACAGTAATGCGTGCCTGGCAACGCTGAACCGTTTGCTTGCAGCCGCCGGCGAAGAAGCGCAGATTGGCGAGGCCATGCTGCGCGTTTCAGCCAGCGCGGGCGTGACCTTTTATCCGCAGAACGAAGATGTGGACGCCGATGTGCTGCTGCGCCAGGCGGGACAAGCGATGTACCAGGCCAAGCTGGCAGGCCGCAACTGCTTCCGCATGTTCGATCCGAATCAGGACCAGATCGTCCGCGGGCGCCTCGAGAATATCGAGCACATTCGCCAAGCCCTTGCAGCCCACGAATTCGTCCTTTATTACCAGCCCAAGGTGAATATGCGCACCGGCAAGGTGATCGGAGCCGAAGCCCTGATTCGCTGGCAGCATCCGGAGCGCGGACTTTTGCCGCCAGGCATGTTCCTTCCCGTGATTGAAGACCACCCTCTGGCGGTCCAACTCGGCGAGTGGGTAATCGAGAGCGCGCTCACGCAAATGGAATCGTGGCTGCGCGAAGGTTTCGAGCTTCCCGTAAGCGTGAATGTGAGCGCAATCGAGCTGCAACAGCCGGATTTCGCAGATCGGGTCCGCGCGCACCTCGCGTCGCATCCCCAAGTGAAGCCGGGGAACCTTGAATTGGAAGTGGTGGAGACGAACGCCGTCCAGGATGTGATGCGAACATCTCAGGTGCTCACGGCCTGCCGGGAAATCGGTGTTGCAATCGGCCTGGACGACTTCGGCACCGGCTACTCGTCGCTAACCTACCTGAAACGTCTTCCCGCGAACGTTT